>CAUVLK010000023.1:0-14038 GCA_963552635.1 uncultured Lautropia sp.
GGGTGCGCGGGGTTTGACGCTGCCTCAGTCCCGACCCTATAATTTCAGGTTGCGCCTTCCCGGGTGGGAAGGTGTGTTCTTTGGAGGTTTCCATGTACGCGGTCATAAAAACCGGTGGCAAGCAATACAAGGTTGCAGCCGGCGAGAAAATCAAGGTAGAACAGATATCCGCAGACATCGGAGCCGGCATCGAGATCGACCAGGTGCTCGCCGTCTATGACGGTGACAAGGTGAAGATCGGTGCGCCGCTGGTGGGTGGCGCAAGCGTGTCGGCTGTCGTGCTGTCTCAGGGACGTCACAAGAAGGTGCGCATCTTCAAGATGCGGCGGCGCAAGCACTATCAGAAGCGCCAGGGCCATCGCCAGAACTACACCGAGCTGTTCATCACGCAGGTGTCGTCCGAGCTGGGCACGGCCAAGGCCGAGGCACCCGCAGCCGCCTGAGGCGACCGGGACCGATCAACCCGTCCTGTCCCTGCCTCGTTCGGGCGACAGGACATTTCGTGCAGGTAATCTGACATGGCACAGAAGAAAGGCGGCGGCTCCACGCGAAACGGCCGCGATTCCAAGCCCAAGATGCTGGGCGTCAAGGCCTACGGCGGCCAGTTCGTCTCGGCCGGTTCCATCATCGTGCGTCAGCGCGGCACCCGTGTGCACGCCGGTCGCAACGTCGGCATGGGCAAGGATCACACCCTGTTCGCGCTGATGGACGGTGTGGTCACCTTCGGCATCGCGGGTCCGAAGAGCAACAAGGTGGTGAGCATCACCCCGGCGCTGGCAGACGCTGCCTGAGGGCGCATCGCCTTACGCCAAGGCCCCGGTGCTTCCGGGGCTTTTTTTTCGCCTGTCGCCACGATGGCAGGCGTTTGCTGTTATCTGTTATTTTTGCAAGATTCTGCTGCCCGTGCCTGCGCCCCCTGTGAGGGTGCCGCAAGGGGCAGTGCCCATGAAGCCTCTGGAGATCCGCTGGATCCGTTCCGGGCTTCAATCTCAGGAAAAGTCCCGTCCGGGCCTTCCCCGGCAGGAGTGAGCCATGAAATTCATCGACGAGGCCCGGATCGAGGTGATCGCCGGGGCTGGCGGCAACGGGGCGGCGTCGTTTCGCCGCGAGAAGTTCATCCCGTATGGTGGGCCCGATGGCGGCGATGGCGGCCGGGGCGGCTCCATCCTGGCCGAGGCGGATCGCAACATCAACACGCTGATCGATTTCCGCTATACCCGCAAGTACCAGGCGCGCCGCGGCGAGAACGGCCGGGGCTCGGACCAGTATGGCAAGGGCGGTGACGACATCGTGCTGCGCATGCCGGTGGGCACGCAGATCCATGACGAGGACACGGGCGAGCTGCTCTTTGACCTGACCTCGCATGGCGAGCGGGTGGTGCTGGCCAAGGGCGGTGACGGTGGCCTGGGCAACCTGCATTTCAAGAGCAGTACCAACCGGGCACCGCGCAAGTCCACACCGGGCTGGCCGGGCGAGGAGCGTCGGCTGAAGCTGGAGCTGAAGGTGCTGGCCGACGTGGGCCTGCTTGGCATGCCCAACGCGGGCAAGTCCACCTTCATCTCGCAGGTCTCCAATGCCCGTCCGAAGGTGGCTGACTATCCGTTCACCACGCTGCACCCCAATCTGGGTGTGGTGCGTGTGGAAGACGGTCGCAGCTTTGTGGTGGCCGACGTGCCGGGCCTGATCGGCGGGGCGGCCGAGGGCGCCGGGCTGGGGCACCGCTTCCTGCGGCACCTGCAGCGCACGCGGCTGCTGCTGCATCTGGTGGACATCTTCCCCTTCGATCCGGACCGCGACGTGGTGGACGAGGCGAAGACGATCGTGGAGGAGCTGCGCAAGTACGATCCGGCCCTCTACGAGAAGCCGCGCTGGCTGGTACTGAACAAGGTGGACATGATGTCGCCCGAGGCCGTGGACGAGGTGCGCGAGCGGCTGGTGAAGGAACTGGACTGGCAGGGGCCGGTGTACTGCATCTCGGCCATTTCCGGCCAGGGCTGCCGTGAGCTGTGCTATGCCATCTGGGACTATCTGGAGTCGCTGCGCCCGCCCGAGGACGTTGACCCTGACGTGCGCTTTGACCGGGAAAACGCCGCCGAGGTGGTGAACGGCGAGCCCACTGCTGCGGCTGCTGAGGCGACCAACCACCACGCCGAGGAAGGGCCGGCGTCCTGATCGGGATGCCTGGCAGGGCCGGGTGGAGTCTTCTGTCCGGCTGATGTGCCGGACCCCGGCGGGCGTGCCGCGCTCCGGGGCCGGATGACGGGATTGCAAGGAAGTCAGAATCATGAAAACCGCCATGCCCGCGCAGCGACTGGTGATCAAGGTGGGTTCGTCGCTGGTGACACGCGGCGGGCAGGGCGTGGATCAGCAGGCGCTGAACCACTGGGCCGACCAGGTGGCGGCACTGCGGACGCGGGCGGCCACCGCAACCCATGCCGATGCGCAGGACAAGCACGCCAGCGACCCTGAGAGACACGCTGAAGGCGCCGCAGCCGGGCGTTCCCGGCATCACTCCGCTCACGAATCCGACGACGGCGCGCGGATCCTGCCCGAGATCGTGCTGGTATCTTCAGGGGCCATTGCCGAAGGCATGAAGCGGCTGGGCTGGAAGAAGCGGCCGCGCGAGGTGCGCCAGCTGCAGGCTGCGGCCGCCATTGGTCAGATGGGCATTGCCCAGGCCTACGAGAACGCCTTCCAGCGCCACGGCATCGAGACCGCGCAGGTGCTGCTGACCCATGAAGACCTGGCCGACCGCCGGCGTTACCTGAACGCACGCTCCATGCTGAAGACGCTGCTGGCGCTGGGCGTGGTGCCGGTCATCAACGAGAACGACTCGGTGACGACCGACGAGATCAAGGTGGGCGACAACGACACGCTGGGTGCGCTCGTGGCCAACCTCATCGAAGCCGACTGGCTGGTCATTCTCACGGACCAGGACGGCCTGTTCACGGCCGACCCGCGACGCGACCCGAACGCGGTGCTGCTGCCCGAGGTGCAGGCTGGCGACCCGGCGCTGGAGCAGATGGCGGGGGGCGCAGGCAGCGCCGTGGGCACGGGCGGAATGCTGACCAAGGTACTGGCGGCGCGACGGGCAGCCCGCAGCGGTACCTCGACGATCGTCTGCTCCGGGCATGAACCCGACGTCCTGCTGCGGCTGGAAGCCGGTGAATCGATCGGCACGCGCTTCGTGGCGCAGACCGCCCGGCTGGCGGCCCGCAAGACCTGGATGGCCGACCACCTGCAGCTGCATGGCCATGTGGTGGTGGATGCCGGGGCCGAAGAAGCCCTGTGTGCCCACGGCGGCAGCCTGCTGCCGGTGGGTGTCACGGCCGTGCAGGGCGAGTTCGCCCGGGGCGACCTGGTGGCAGTGCTGTCGAACGATGGCCGGGAGCTGGCTCGGGGCCTGGTGAACTACGCCGCCACCGATGCCCGGCGACTGGCGGGGCAGCCGTCCTCACGTATCGAGTCGATCCTGGGATTCATCGAAGGCGTGGAACTCATTCACCGCGACAATCTGGTGCTGCGATAGGGCGCGTAAAGACGCCGTTTCTTCAGCGTGATAATCTGTAAATTTGTAAGTTTTATTGCAATCATTGATGAATTTAATCGATGATCCGGTTATCGACGGTTTATCGGTATATCGTTTAGCGCCCGTCGATTCCGGTGGGTTGTTGCGGAGCGGATAATGGCTATCGGGACGGATGAGGACGCCAGGTTCGACTATGTGGTGGTGGGTGCCGGAACGGCAGGCTGTCTGCTGGCCGATCGCCTGAGTGCCACGGGCGCCAGCGTCTGCGTGCTGGAGGCGGGCGGGCGCGACTGGAGCCCGCTGATCCACCTGCCGGTCGGCTATGTCTGGAATGTCCACAGCCGCCGCCTGACCTGGGACTACGCCGTGGAACCCGGGCCAGTGGTGAACCGGCGCTTCCGGCTGCCGCAGGGCAAGGTGCTGGGCGGCTCCAGCTCCATCAATGGCCTGTCGCACGTGCGCGGGCAGCGGCAGGACTATGACGACTGGGCCGCCGCCGGCAACCCGGGCTGGTCCTATCTGGAGATCCTGCCTTATTTCATGCGCTCCGAGCGCAAGATCGGCGTGGGCGACGACCGTTTTCGCGGGCGCTCCGGCAGTCTGCACATCACCGACCAGGACTGGTCGCACCCCATCTGTGATGCCTTCGTCAACGGGCTGTCCGAGTTGGGCATCCCGCTCACCGAGGATTACAACGGCATGGTCCACACCGGGGGCGGCTACCTGCAGCGGGCCATCCACAAGGGACGGCGCTGCAGTTCGGCCCGGGCCTTCCTGAAGCCTGCCATGCAGCGTCCGAACGTGGAAGTCCGCACGCGCGCCCATGTCAGCCGCATCCTGTTCGAAGGCAACCGTGCCGTTGGCGTGCGGTGCGTCCGGGGTGGGCCTCGGGGGCGGGAGCAGACCATCCGGGTCAACCGTGAGGTCATCCTGGCGGCGGGGGCGGTCAGCACGCCCAAGCTCCTGCAGATCTCGGGCGTCGGGGATCGTGCCCTCATCGAATCGCTGGGCGTGCCGCTGGTGGCCGATCTGCCGGGCGTGGGACAGAACCTGCAGGACCATTACCGGGTCCGCCTGGTGTCGCGGCTGCGTTACGTGGTGAGCATCAACGAAGTGGTGCTCAGCCCCCGGCTCATCAGCGAATTCGTGAAATGGATGCAGGGTCGCCCCAACGTCCTGTCGCTGAGCGCCTCCATGGCCTACACCTACTGGCGCAGCCGGCCGGAGGTCGAGCGCCCCGATCTGGAATTCGTCTTCGCGCCGGCCAGCTTCCGCGGCGGCGTGGTGGGCCTGCTGGATGGCTGGCCGGGCATGACGCTGGGCATCTGGCAGGGCAGGCCGGAAAGCCGGGGCAGCGTGCAGGCCCGCACGGCCAGCCCCTTCGATGCGCCGCGCATCCAGCCCAACTACCTGACGGACGAACGCGATCAGCGGGTGCTGATCGACGGCATCCGCCTGGGGCGGAAGATGATGTCGACCTCGCCCCTGGCGCCCTTCGTGGCCCAGGAGGAGGTGCCCGGCGACAGGTACCAGACCGACGAGGAACTGCTGGACTTCGCCCGCGAGACCGGGGCCACGGTGTATCACGTGGTGGGCACCTGCCGCATGGGGCCGGCCTACCGCCGGGACTCGGTGGTCGATCACCAGCTGTGCGTTCATGGCCTGCAGGGCCTGCGCGTGGTCGATGCCTCGATCATGCCGAGGCTGCCCTCGGTCAACACCAACGCGTCCACGCTGATGATCGCCGAGAAGGCCTCGGACATGATTCTGGGCCTGCCGCCACTGCACCCGGCCGACAACCTGCCGGGTGAGGATGAAAGCCTGCTGGGCAACGCCTGATTCCGCCCGCCTGATCGCCTGACCGGGGGAGGCGCCGGTCGGCCGGGCGTTCGCCCGCGGCCTCCGCCTGCGTCCGGCGGCCATGGGGAACCATCCGGCAGCAAGCGTGACGATGTACATTGCAGGTCATGGTGGCTTTCGCCATGATCGTTGCATGAACGCCACGAAATTCTCCCTCTCGGCTGTTTCCGCGCTGCTGGCCACGGCGCTTGCTGCCTGTGGTGGCGGCGGTGGCGGTGGCGCAGCGCCCACGCCCGCAGCTGCCGTCGATCCGGCGGTGGGTTCGGCCATCCTGCTGGGATCGTCGACGCAACTGGCCAACCAGTGCGCACCCGAGAACTCGCTGGCGCGTGATGCCCAGGGCAATCTTCTTTCGGGCTACCGTTCGGGCTCGCGGCTGATCGAACAGAGCTTCGTGCGGGCCTACCTGCAGGAGAACTACCTCTGGTATCAGGAGATGCCGACCTCCCTGGTGGTGCCGCCGACCTACGCCCAGGCTGCCTATCAGGATGGCATGAGCAGCTGGTTCCGTGACCTGCTCTCGCCCCAGAAGAACGCCAACGGCGCGCGCAAGGACCGCTTCAGCTTTGCCATGCCCACCGCCGACTGGAAGGCCCAGTCGCAGGCTGGTGCCGTCAGCGGCTATGGTGTGGACCTGGGTGTTCTGAAGAGTGAAGTGCCGCGCGATGTGCGGGTGACGCTGGTGATCCCGGGCACGCCGGCCGAGCGCCTGAAGGTGGCTCGGGGCGACCGGTTGCTGTGGGTCGTCACGGCGGCTGGCAAGCGCATCGACGTGGTGAACACCGAAGTGCAGGAAGAGGTGGACGAGCTGAATCGCGTGCTCTTCAAGGCCAACGAGGGCGAGAACACCGGCTTCGAGTTCCGCCCGGTGGAAGGGGGTGATCAGAACCGCACGGCCACACTGAGCGCCGGCCAGTACACCGCCCCGCCCGTGCAGACCACCCGGGTGATCGAGGGCGCCGGGGGCGCCAAGGTGGGCTACGTGCTCTTCAATGGCTTCAACCTGCTGGCCGAGGCGCAGCTGGTGAAGGCCGTGACCGAGATGCAGGGCCAGAAGGTGCAGGACGTGGTGGTGGACCTGCGCTACAACGGGGGCGGCTACCTGTACCAGTCGGCGCAGCTGGCCTACATGCTGAGCGATCCCGCGCTGACCAAGGACAAGGTCTTCGAGCGCCTGCAGTACAACGACAAGCGCCGCAAGGACGAGAGCCTGATGCGCTTTCTGACGGTGACCAGCGGCACCGAAGGCACCAACACCCGCTACGGCCAGACCCTGCCCAACCTGGGCCTGAAGCGCGTCTACGTGCTGACGGGCAACAACACCTGCTCGGCCAGCGAATCGCTGATCAACGGCCTGCGCGGCGTGGACGTGGAAGTGGTGCAGATCGGCAATACCACCTGCGGCAAGCCTTACGGCTTTACCGCGCATGACAACTGCGGTATGTCATACTTCCCCATCGAATTCAACGGCGTCAACGACAAGGGCGTCGGTGGCTTCGACGCAGGCTTCGAGCCCACCTGCAAGGTGGCCGATGACCTGGAGCACCAGCTGGGCGATCCGAACGAGCGACTGCTGGCCGCCGCACTGCATCACCGCCAGTACGGCCAGTGCCCGGCCACGGCCAGCACCAAGGCACTGGGCAGCGCCGCGCAGGCCGGCCTGTCCGACCCGCGGCTGGTGCGCTCTCCCGCCCAGACTTCCAAGTTCGTGCTGCCATGACGTTTTCCCTGCCGCCTTCTTCCTCGTCCGCCGTGTCTTCCCGTCGCGCCCTGGCCGCCACGCTGCTGCTGTCGGCCGTGCTGACCGGATGCTCGTCGCTGACCAGCGGAGAAGGGGGGCGGCGGGAATCCCTGGAAGAGAAGGCTGTGCGGGAAGGCGCCCGGGAAGATGTCGAAGCCGACCGCCGCGAGCAGATGGCGGAAATGCTGCGGCAGGATCCGGGCGCTTCGCTGTCCGACCTGCCGCATGCACGGCTGGCCGCGCAGACCAACCATGCCTGCCTGGCCGCCATCGAGACCATGGCCGAGCGCTACAGCGGCCGTCGCGTGATGCTGGGCGAGGCCGCCTTCGTCGACAGCAGCGACCTGGTGCTGGACCAGACCTTCCTGCGCGGGCCCGACGGCCAGATCCTGGACGGCCGGCGCGGCAAACCCCAGCCTTTCATCATGCAGCTGCGCTTCGGACCGCGCGGCTGCATGGCCGTGGTGCCGGCGCAGTCCTCCGCCGTGCTGCCCGTTCCTGCCGCGCAGACCCTGCGCGAGTGCCGCTGCCTGCCGCCTTCCCGGAAGTGATTCCTGGAATGACACAAGAACGGGGGGATTCCATGAGCGAGCACATCAAACGAGAGAAAGTTACACCACCCGGTGGTCTATATATCCCGCTAAATGTTCTGATCGGGATTTTTGCTTACCACACAGTCTTGCTTTCCGTTTCCAGATCGATTGGTGACGGGCTGGGAAGGATCAGCTTCTCTTCATTGTTTTTGTCTTTGGGGATGATATTCGGGGGGGTGGTTTTAGGAAGGCTCTCCGCCCGAGGCAAGATTGTTCTGCCGCTCTGGGTGATAGTGTTCGTTGTTGCGCTTCAGGTGGTTATTGCCGTTTCAGGCAGGGCCATCCTGGGTTAGAGCATGGGTTCTCTGCGAACCCATGGTGAACCGTCCCCGGGTATCGGGGAGATTCATTGAGGGGCAGCCACCGGTGGGGCCTGCAGAATGCGCCTGGCCGTTTGTGGTGCCGCGTACCGGGGCGCGTCGGGGCTGCTTGGCGCGAGGGGCCTTTGCTACCAGGGCACGCGGGCCCGCACCGCCCGCCGGTCAGGTCTGCGATAATGGCGGTTTCATCTCGAGTTTCCTGACCGACAGACAGGCTGCGCCGGCGTCATCCTGCGCCTGCTTCCGGCCGGCAGTATCGCTGCCGGTGCCTAGGCCGTGACGCGATGCCTGCGTGCTTGTCTTTCTGACCAACGGCAGCCTGCCGCAGCTACATGGCCCAATACGTATACACGATGAACCGGGTGAGCAAGACCGTGCCACCCAAGCGCCAGATCCTGAAGGATATTTCCCTGAGCTTCTTCCCGGGCGCCAAGATCGGCGTGCTCGGCACCAACGGCGCCGGCAAGTCCACGCTGCTCAAGATCATGGCCGGCCTCGACAAGGAGATCGACGGCGAAGCCATGCCGATGCCGGGCATCAAGGTGGGCTACCTGCCGCAGGAGCCGCAGCTGGATCCCGAGCAGACCGTGCGCGAGGCCGTCGAGGGCGGTCTGGGCGAGATCGTCGAGGCCAAGCAGAAGCTGGAAGAGATCTACGCCGCCTATGCCGAGCCGGACGCCGACTTCGACGCACTGGCCGCCGAGCAGGCCAAGTACGAGGCCATCATCCAGGCCGCCGGCACCGACAACATCGAGCTGCAGCTGGAAGTGGCGGCCGATGCCCTGCGCCTGCCGCCGTGGGATGCCAAGATCGGCAACCTGTCCGGTGGCGAGAAGCGCCGCGTGGCCCTGTGCCGCCTGCTGCTGTCGCGCCCCGACATGCTGCTGCTGGACGAGCCCACCAACCACCTGGACGCCGAGAGCGTGGACTGGCTGGAGCAGTTCCTGCAGAAGTTCACCGGCACCGTGGTGGCCGTCACCCACGACCGCTACTTCCTGGACAACGCCGCCGAATGGATCCTGGAACTGGACCGGGGCAGCGGCATTCCCTGGCGCGGCAACTACAGCTCGTGGCTGGACCAGAAGAGCAACCGCCTGAAGCAGGAAGAAGCGGCCGAATCGGCCCGCCAGAAAGCCCTGAAGAAGGAGCTGGAATGGGTGCGCCAGAACGCCAAGGGCCGTCAGGCCAAGAGCAAGGCCCGTCTGGCCCGCTTCGATGAACTGTCGTCCTACGAATACCAGCGCCGCAACGAGACGCAGGAGATCTTCATCCCCGTGGCCGAGCGCCTGGGTGATCAGGTCATCGAGTTCCAGAACGTCTCCAAGGCCTATGGCGACCGCCTGCTGATCGACAACCTCAGCTTCCAGATCCCGCCGGGCGCCATCGTCGGCATCATCGGTCCCAACGGCGCCGGTAAATCGACCATCTTCCGGATGATCACCGGACGCGAGAAACCCGACAGCGGCGAAATCAAGATCGGCCACACCGTGCACATCGCCTACGTGGACCAGTCGCGCGAATCGCTGCAGAGCGACAAGACCGTCTGGGAAGACGTCTCGGGCGGCCTGGACATCATGAACGTCGGCAAGTTCGAGATGCAGTCGCGCGCCTACATCGGCCGCTTCAACTTCAAGGGCCCCGACCAGCAGAAACTGGTGGGACAGCTGTCCGGGGGTGAGCGCGGCCGCCTGCACCTGGCCAAGACTCTGCTGGAAGGCGGCAACGTGCTGCTGCTGGACGAACCCTCCAACGACCTGGACGTGGAAACCCTGCGGGCACTGGAAGACGCCCTGCTGGAATTCGCCGGCTGCTGCCTGGTCATCTCGCACGACCGCTGGTTCCTGGACCGGATCGCCACCCACATCCTGGCGGCCGAAGGCGATTCGCAATGGACGTTCTTCGCCGGCAACTACCGCGAGTACGAGGAAGACAAGCGTCGCCGCCTGGGCGACGAGGAAGCCCGTCCCAAGCGCTTCCGCTACAAGTCGATCCACGTGTGATCGATCCACGGGATTCTCTGGACAGGTTCAGGGAATCCCGTGAGGCCCGGCGGGGGAGGAGCGCCGGGCTGCCCGGTCTGGTGCTGGGTGGCGGCATTCTGCGTGCCTTGAGCGAATGGCCACCGTGGCAGAAAAACGATGAGCAGAGTGCCCGACGGCCAGGGGTGTCGACCCAGTCAGCACCCCAGTCGCCGACCCAGTCACCCCGCAAGTCATCCCGCAAGTCATGCGGCTTCTGAGGGCCGGGACCGGTGAGCATCCGCGCAGGAAGCTGCAAGCCTTGGAGCACGTGGCCTTGGATATGGCGAGGAGGAGGGGCGCGGCTGGTGCTACGGCTAGAGTGACGAAAAGGCCCTGCATTTGTTGACGCTCTATCCGGACTGTCGGATTCGAGGTAGGTGCAGCATCGGACCAACACTGGATAGGGGCTTACGGTGCTCAGGGGTATAGTTTTTCCCTATGAGTACCGAAAGCGAAAAACAGAAAAGAACATCCCGCACTACCAAGAGCAATGGGGGAGGAGCCCGGAAGCGTTCAGCGAACGCGGGGATGGGGGCGTCGCTGTTCGAGGTGAGTCCTGAAAACGTAGCGTCCTTGAAAGATGATGAGCTTCGGGAACTGGTGGCACGCTTGTGCAAAGCAACGTTGATCGAAGCGGGGTTGTCCGCTACGTGCGTGACTTGGGGAGGTGATCAGCGGGAGCCGGACGGCGGCATTGATGTTCGGGTTCAGCTTGACGCTGATGATCCTTTGCCAAACAGGTCCTGGCTGCGCTGGAGATCTGTCGGATTCCAGGTCAAGGCGACCGAGATGGGGCCCAAGGCTATTAAAAAGGAGATGGGTGTAAAAGATAGCCTGAAAGCATCTATCTGCGAGCTACTTAAGAATGGCGGCGCATACATCATTGCGGCCCACGACTCCGTGGCTGACGATCGATATCAGAAGCGCGTTGCGGCCATGCGGGAGTGTTCGGATGGTCTGTTGAAGCCTGGTTATTCTGCCTGCGTAGACTACTACGATAGACAGCGTTTGGCCGACTGGGCAAATGAGTATCCCACCGTCGTTGCCTGGGTACATGCCAAAACAAGAGGTGGTGCCCTGCAGGGTTGGGAACCTTATGGGCAATGGGCGACTTCAAAACGGATGCCTGATGGAAAGTATCCACATTTTTTGCCAGATGAGAAGGCGCGATTCATCGACCCTCGTGATTCGGAGCGCACGTTCAATCTGATCCAGGGAATTGAGCGTGTCAGAGAGGTTTTGCGCAAGGGAGTTGAGCGTACCGGTGAGGAGGACGGGAAGCCTGTTCGTATGGTGGGCCTTTCTGGAGTGGGCAAGACGCGGTTTGTCCAGGCGTTGTTCGAGGCGGATGTCGGTTCAGACGCTCTGGATCAGGATCTGGCCGTATACGCAGATGCAGGGTGCACGCTGAATCCTCCTCCCGCTGTTGTGCTGGATAGGCTGATATCCAGCAAAACACGGGCTGTTCTGATCATGGATAACTGTGATCCTAAGTTGCACAGTGAGCTTGTAGAGCAACTTGGCAAGGCACCTTCCGGAACCCAAGTGAGTCTGCTGACCGTTGAGTACGATATCCGAAATGAAACGCCATATGAAACGCAGGTGTTTCGCTTGGGAAATGGCTCCACTGATCTTGTTGAAAAGATCGTCATGGAACAGTTTCCCGGGATGTCCAGGGTTGATGTACGGACGATCGCGGAGTTCTCTGATGGAAACTCACGTGTGGCAATTGCGCTGGCAAGCGCCGCGGGGCAGAAAGGATCATTGGCTGGCTTGAGTGATGAGGATCTGCTTAATCGCTTATTCTGGCAGCGTAACGAGCCAAATGACGCGCTACAGCGTGCTGCCAGGGCTTGTTCCTTGGTGTACTCGTTTGATGGAGGAGAGCAGGAGCAGGAGTCTGAGGAGCTGAAGCTGCTGGCGGACCTTGCCCGGATGGATGTGGAGGAGATTTATGAGCATCTTGCAGATCTCCGCGAGCGTGGATTGCTTCAAGAGCGTGGGAAATGGCGTGCCGTTTTGCCGCAAGCGATAGCCAACAGACTAGCTGCGCAAGCGTTGGAGCGGATCTCCAATGCTCGTATTGAACAGAATATTGATGGGCTGGCATCAGAAACAGGTAGCTGGAGGATGCTTCGATCATTCTCCAGGCGGCTCGGCTACTTGCATGAGTCAGAAAGGGCAAAACAGATCGTTCGGAAGTGGCTTCAGTCCGGTGGGCGCCTTGGGCAGCCTGACGAAAAAATCGGTTGGTCACTGTATACGGGGCTTCTGACTAATGTGGCCCCAGTGGATCAGCAGGGTGTGCTTTCTGTTATTGAGCATCTTATAGGCCTTGATCAAACCCGCCCTGTTATTGAAAGCGGTGTGAATAATAGTGGTCTGTGGTTGACAGGGGATGACATAGATGAAGGGCGGGTGCGGTTGCTTGCGCTATTGCGCCTCCTTGCTTACGACGCGAGTTTGTTTGATCGTTGTCTTGACGTTCTTCTGAAATTTGCTGTGGTTGAGAAAGGCCGGCAGGGATCTGCTGGGCGGATTGCCGAATCACTGTTTCTTGCCACTCTTTCGGGAACCCTTGCCAAAACCGAACAAAGGCTCAGGTGGCTGGAGAATAGACTGCGTAGTGATGATGAGTCGGTTAGGTCGATTGCATGTCGCTGTCTGTGGAAGGCGCTGAAGAGTCGGGCATTCAGATCGGAATACAACTTTGACTTCGGAGCGAAAACGCGTGACTTTGGTTGGCAGCCGAATAACGAGGAAATAGAGGATTGGTATGTGAAGTTCATTGATCTGACGGCCAGGGTTGCGAGAGAGTTTCCGCCGATCTCTTCGGAGATGAGGGGTAGTCTTGCGGGGCGTTTTCGAGGCCTCTGGGCGGTGGGTGTGAAGAAAGAAGGTGTCAAGGATAGCTTGTCGCGTGCTGTCAAGTTCTTTGCGGAGGCAGGTCGAGAGGAGGGCTGGAAGGAGGGGTGGGGCGCCATTCGAGAGACTATTTTCTTTGATGGCAAGAGGATGGAGGAGGAAGATCGGAATGCGCTGAATGAGCTTGAGAAGGTTGCTCGCCCAAAAAGCCTGCTGTCTCGGTTGTGGGTTCTGGTATTTGGTGGCCATTTTTGGGGGGATTCTTCTGATGCGGAAGATCCATCCGATCAGCAGCAGGCTATGGATGATATGGCCGAGAGGATGGGGGAGGAATTTGCGGAATCAGAGGTTCTGCTTCCTGAAGCGGTTCGTCTAGTGACTTGGGTGAGAGAGGGACGTCAGCCATCAAACACATACGTGTTTGGTAAGAGTCTGGCTATTCATATTTCTTCAATAAAAAAGGGATGGGAGATTTTTCTGGAAGTATTTGAATCAAGGCCGGAGTCTGAGAGAGATGCTGTAGCCCTGAGGGGGTATCTGGAGGGTATTTTGGAGCGAGTCCCTACGTTATTTAACGAGATTATTGATGAAGTGGCGGGTCGGTCGGGGCTTGTTAGGTATGTTCCGCTTTTTCAGGCTTGCGCGGCCTTCGATGATATTGCTCGTGAGCGCTTGCTTAGAGTGATGGAGAGTCCAGAGGTTGTTGCCGGTGATTTTGTTTGTGTTGGATATAGTTCTTCGTTTCGGGCGGCTAGTGATAAAGACGTTGCGATTGTTTTGAAAGGTCTTCTTGGTATAGATGGTGGTCCGTCGGTCGCCATAACGATGTTTTCTTGTAACATACGTGATGGTCGGAAAGCGGTTGATCCTTGTCTTTTGGGCGTGGCCTACGAGGTTCTCGACGCAGCGTTGGTGTCTTGGGTGAGGCGTGAGGTAGGGTCTGGTGTTTCTGATGGTGTTGACTTTCATTTCAGGCGGGTTATTGAGTTTCTCCTTGGAGGTGGTTCCGGTGTTGATCGGAATATAGCCGAGGAACGCACGCGCTGCATCCTTCGGAATCTGGTTGATAAGGCGAGATATGTATACCTGTGGCCGGTTCTTCATTTGAG
>CAUVLK010000024.1:0-13950 GCA_963552635.1 uncultured Lautropia sp.
AGGAAGGGAAGCGGGTGTTCATGTTTCGTAGTGTCTCCGTGGGCGATTCTTCCTGCGCAGCACGCCGGTGGGCGCCAGCAGCAATGACAGGCAGTACATCAGGCCCAGGGTCAGCACGATGGTGGGACCGGTAGGCCATTCGTAGTGATAGGAAACCAGCAGGCCGCTGACGCCGGCCAGCAGTGCCAGTGCAGCCGCCAGGACCAGCAGGCCGTTGACGGTGCGGGCCCAGAAGCGGGCCGCCGCCGCCGGCAGCACCAGCAGGCCGATGGACATCAGCGTGCCCAGGGCGTGGAAGCCCGCCACCAGGTTGATGACCAGCAGGCCCATGAAGCCGAAGTGCGCGATGCTGCCCCAGGGGCTCTTTCGGGGCAGCAGGTTGGCATCGACGCACTCGAAGACCAGCGGACGATAGAGGACGGCCAGCCCCAGCAGGCTCACGCTGGCGATGACGCCGATCAGCAGCAGGGTGTCGTCATCGAGCGCCAGCACGGACCCGAACAGGACGTGCAGCAGGTCGACCTGGTTGCCGTAGGTGGAGACGATGACCACGCCCAGCGACAGGGACATCAGGTAGAAGGCCGCCAGGCTGCTGTCCTCGGTCTGCCGGCCGCTGCGTGCGACCAGCGTGGAGGCTGCCGCCACCAGCAGGCCGCTGATGATGCCGCCCAGGGTCATGGCAGGCAGCGACAGGCCGGCGATGAGGTAGGCGATGGCTGCGCCCGGCAGGATGGCGTGCGCCATGGCGTCGCCGGTGAGGCTCATGCGACGCAGCATGAGGAAGACCCCCACCGGTGCAGCGCCCAGCGACAGGGCCAGACAGCCGGCCAGGGCGCGGCGCATGAAGCCGAATTCGATGAAGGGGCCGATGAGCCCGTCCCACAACTCAGACACGTGGCATGGCGTTGTCCGCCCCTCGGTGAACGGCCGATGCGGCGGCCGGGATGGCGGTGGGCCCCTCGCACCAGCGCGTGCTGGGCTGGCGGGCTGCCACCGAACGATCGACGGCACGCTGCCAGTTCTCTGGCGTGAGCACCTCGGCCGTGGGACCGACGGCGATCATCTCGCGCGCCAGCAGCAGGGTGTGCGGGAACCACTGGCGGACGATGTCCTGCTCATGCAGCGCGGCGACGATGGTGACGCCCTGCGCGTGCCAGCGGGCCAGCAGGTCCAGCAGCACCTGCTGAGTGGTGACATCGATGCCCACGAAGGGCTCGTCGAGCACGACCAGCTGTGCATCCTGCAGGATGAGCTGCGCAAAGCGCACCCGCTGGAATTCGCCGCCCGACAGCGCGCTGATCACGCGGCCGGCATAGCCGCGCAGGCCCACCATCTCCAGCGCCTCGGCCACCCGGGCCGCGCCCTGGCGGCCCAGCCGCCCGAAGGCACCGCACTGGTGCCACAGGCCCGAAGCCACCATGTCCTGCACGGTGATGGGGAACTGCCGGTCGGTCTGGTTGATCTGCGGCAGACAGGCCACACGCACCCGATCGGGATCGGGCAGTGTCACCTGCCCTTCCAGTGAGAGCTGCTCGCCGATGAGCAGCTTGAGAAAGGTGCTCTTGCCGGCACCATTGGGGCCGACCACGGCCAGCATGTCGCCGGCCGAGATCTGCAGCTGCAGGTGGTGGATGGCCGGGTGCCGGTCATAGCCGACGGTGACGTTCTGCAGGGAGACCAGCACGGGTGCTGCCTCGCTGGCGGCATCCGGCCGCGCACACGGGGTGGCAACGTGGCAGGGTTCCCCGGAAGCATGGCCGGCCGCCCCATGGGCCGGCGCGTGCGCCCCGGCATCTGACCCGGCCTGGCAGGTATCGGTCCGGTTCATTGCAGCGCCCACCGGATGACCAGCCACAGCAGGACTGTGAGGGCCACGGCCAGCAGCAGCCGTGCACCGATGCCCCACCAGACGGCCGACAGCCGTGGCAGGGACGTGGTATTTTGAGATAGGGCGGCAGGGTAGGCTGCCGTGCCAGCGGACGCAGCCGGTGGCGTCGACGCAGGATATGCGTGGGAGTGGCCGGAATCCATGACTTAATGCTAATGACTTATCATTAGCGAGGCAAATTCCCCATGAGGAGATCCTGATGAAACATGCTTCGGAACATTCCCTTTCCCTTCAGGCCGCCCAGGCCGGACGACCGGGAGTTTCCGGACGCCACGCGCTGCGGCTGGCCGTGGCTGGCGCCCTGCTGACGGCGGCAGCCTCGGCCGGTGCGCATCATGCGCCCGGGCACGACGACGACCATCACCACCATCATGGACACAAGCAGGGCCATGTGCACCAGCACGGCCTGGGCACGCTGGACATCAGCCAGCAGGGCGAGACGCTGACGGTGAGCTTTCGCTCGCCGCTGGACAGCCTGATCGGCTTCGAGACCGAGCCGGCCAACGACCAGCAGCGCGCACAGGCCAAGGCCTTGCTCGACCAGCTGCAGGACGCCGCCAGCGTGGTGCAGGTTCCGGCAGCGGCCCAGTGTACGCAGCAGCCTCCGGTCATCAACGCCCCCACGCTGCTGGATGACGATGACGAAGTGGATGACCACGACGATCACGACCACGATGCCGGCGACCATGACGATCACGACGGCGGGCACGACGGTGACGACCATGACCACGATCACGATGCAGACAAGGGCGAGCATGAACATGGCCACCATGCCGACCTGGCCGTGACCTACACGTTCACCTGCAAGCAGCCGGCCGCCATCGACGCGCTGAAGGTCACGACCTTCGGCAACTGGCCGCGCCTCAAGCACATTGATGCCGCCGTGGTGAACGACCAGGGCCAGCAGGCGCAGCGGCTGGAGGCCGGCAAGGCGGTGATCCGCTGGAAGGCATCCTGATCCCGGCCTGATCCGGCACCGGACGGGGCAGCCAGGCCAACGTGCCGGCTGCCCGACCGGGCCGACCTGCCGGCATAGCGGCTACCATCATCGGCTTTCGCATGCGCCATGCCTTTCACGACGGACATGCACGATACCTCTGCACCGAATGCGGCCACGCCCGTGCTGCTGGCCGAAGACCTGAGCTTTACCTGGCCGGGCAGCACTGCGACCTGTCTGGACATTCACCGCCTGGCACTGAATGCGGGCGAGCACGTTCTGCTGCTGGGTCCCAGCGGCGGCGGCAAGAGCACGCTGCTGGGCCTGCTGGGCGGGGTGCTGCAGCCCACCCGGGGCCAGGTCCGATTGCTGGGACGCAGTCTGTCGGACTGTGGCGCGACCGAGCGCGACCGGCTGCGGGCCGACCACATCGGTTTCATCTTCCAGCAGTTCAACCTGGTGCCGTACCTGAGCCTGGAAGACAACGTGCTGCTGCCCTGCCACTTCTCGTCCATCCGCCGCGAACGAGCCGGATCGCAGCCGCGCGAGACGGCACGCCGATTGCTGGCGGCGCTGGAACTGCCCGAATCGGCCTGGTCGCGGCCGGTGACGGGGCTGTCGGTGGGCCAGCAGCAGCGGGCCGCCGTGGCACGGGCCCTGATCGGCAGTCCCGAGCTGCTGATCGCCGATGAACCGACCTCGGCCCTGGACGGCCGCAACCGTGACCGACTGCTGTCGCTACTGATGGCGCAACTGGAAAGCAGCGGGGCGACACTGCTGGTCGTGAGCCATGACGAGCAGCTGCGGCCGTATTTCGGACGCATCCTGCAGATGGACGACATCAACACGGCGGAGGCGGCCTGACATGTCTGCGCTTTCCTTCACGCTGGCACGACTGGGCACGCTGGTGCGGCTGGCCTTTCGCAGCGCCGGCAACCGGCGCGTCAATTTCTGGCTGACGCTGGTGTCGATCGCACTATCCACCTGCCTGCTGCTGACGGTGCAGCGTGGCCAGCAGGCCATCCACGACAGCTTCACCCGCGCCGTCTCGGGTACTGACCTGATCGTGGGAGCACGCACCAGCCCGCTGCAGCTGATGCTGTATGCGGTGTTCCGGCTGGGCGACCCCACCCACGAGATCAGCTGGGACGCCTACGAGCGGGTGCGCCGCAACCGGCTGGTGGCCTGGACGATTCCCATCGCGCTGGGAGATTCGCACCGCGGCTTTCCGGTGCTGGGCACCGATGCCGCCTATTTCGAGCATTTCCGCTACGGGGCACGCGAACACCTGCAGCTGGCCCAGGGCAAGCCCTTCGAGCAGATCTTCGACGTGGTGCTGGGCGCCGAGGTGGCCCGCCGACTGGGCTACAAGCTGGGAGATCGCCTGACACTCACGCATGGCACGGGCGACGCACCAGGCATCGAGCACGCCGACAAGCCGTTCCAGGTGAGCGGCATCCTGGCACCCACGGGCACGCCGGTGGACCGCACGCTGCACATCAGCCTGGACGCCATGACGGCCATCCACCTGAACTGGCAGGCGGGCGCCCCCATTCCGGGCATCAACATCCCGGCCGACAAGGTGAAGGCCTTTGACCTGAAGCCTGAATTCATCACGGCGGCCTTGGTGGGCCTGAAGTCCCGCGCAGGTGTCTTCAACCTGCAGCGCGACATCAATGCTGACGAAGACGAGGCGCTGCTGGCCGTGCTGCCGGCCGTGGCACTGAACCAGCTCTGGCGGCTGCTGGACATCGTGACCCGCACGCTGCAGGCGTTGTCGGCGCTGGTGCTGGTGCTGAGCCTGTGCAACCTGGTCACCGCGCTGCTGGCCAGTCTGGAGCAGCGCCAGCGCGAGCTGGCCATCCTGCGTGCCGTGGGCGCCCGACCGCTGGACCTGCTGTTCCTGCTGGTGCAGGAAGGCATGCTGCTGACGGTGGGCGGCGCGCTGCTGGGCCATGTGCTGCTGACCGTGGGTTCGCTGCTGGCCGCACCGCTGCTGCTCAACCAGTGGGGCATCGTCTGGCCCGTGACCCGCTTTGCCGCCGACGAGCTGTGGCTGCTGGCGCTGGTGGCGGTGGCAGGCCCCATCACGGCGCTGTGGCCCGCCTGGCGTGCCAGCCAGCGCGCCCTGGCCGACGGGCTGACACCCCGGCTCTGAACGGCGCGTGGATCACGCGCCGCCGCTCTCGGGTGTGGACCAGATCTGGAGTCTTCTTCAAGAGACCTCTTCTTCAAAGGCGGTCCGCTTCAAGGGCAGTCCGTCGCTTCGCGCTCCCTGCCGAAGCGCCCGGGTCATGTATGCTGACAGGCGGGTCCGAACGTTGGACCGTCTTTGTACCGCCCTGCTCACCTGCCATGCACCTGCCTGCCGATTCGATGTCCCGGTCCGTCATCCCTCCTGCAAACGCGCCGTCTGCCATACGGCAGGCGATGACCCGCACCCGGATAGCGCCGGACAACCAGGGTGGCGTAAGCGGCAATGCTGCTCCCTTGGGCAGCAGAAGGTCCGTGGGCATCTGGCCGGCACTGGCTGCACTGCTGCTGGCCGCCATGGTGGCGCCCCTGGGCGCCTGGGCCGCAGATGACCAGCCGGCCGAAGGCGCGGCCACGCCCCCGTCGGCCACCGCAACGACAGATTCCAATACCGGAAACGGCGATGCCGCCATCCCACGCAGCGGTGGGGGCAGCCCTGATGTCGGCAGCACGGAGGGCCAGGTCAGCACCGACATCCAGAACAGCCAGGGCCAGGGGCGCTTCGTGCTGGGCGAGGAGCTGCCCAAGGCGCGGTCCCGCAACCAGGCGGGGTCCGGGAACGCCACAGCAGGAGACGGTTCGGGCCGGAAGCAGCCCGCAGCTGATGGCGAAAAACGTGCTCAGGGTGGGCAGGATCAGGGCCATGCGCAGGCCAGCAACGGTGGCGCCGATGCCCAGGGTTATCGGCCGATGGACTGGGAGGTGCTGATTCCCAAGGACTGGGAGCCCCTGCGCGACTTCAAGTCGCTGAACTTCAACGGCATGTCCGACAGCGACCCGCGCGCCATTGCCGCCTTGCGCAAGTTGCAGAAGGCCTGGAAGAACGCGCCGCTCAATCCGGCCATCCAGAACGAGAAGATCGTCATTTCGGGCTTCATCGTGCCGCTGGACAGCAGCGATTCCAGCACCATCGAGGAATTCCTGCTGGTGCCCTACTTCGGGGCCTGCATCCACGTTCCGCCACCGCCTTCCAACCAGGTCATCCACGTGGTGCCCGCCCAGCCGCTGAAAGGGTTCCAGATGATGGATCCAGTCACGGTGACGGGGGATCTGAGCCCCTCCCGGATCGACACGCCCTACGGCAGTGCGGGCTACGAGATGCAGGCCAGGAGCGTGACGCCCTACGAGGATCCGGAAGAGGCCCCTTCACCGGCCCACCCGTGACAGGCCCGGGTTCGACACCGCGCGACCGGCCGGATACGGTGTCGTCCGCCTTTTACGGTGTCGTCGGCCTTTCAGGTGTACCAGCTTTGATACGGCCGTAACCTTTACCGAAACCCTCCGTATCACACACCCGATAACATTCAGGGTAGAAGTGCATCTTTCCGGATCAGCAGGCACCCGGCGGGCCACTCAAGTCGGTCACGCGTGCGTGGACCCGCACCTGCTGGCATTCATCCGGCTGCGTGCATCCAGAACCTTCCCCTCAACGGAGAATACCGATGTCTGCCCCCCGCCGTTCCTTCTGCCTGATCCCGGGAGTGCTGGCCCTCATGCTTTCCGGCTGCACCAGCCTGTCGGAACCCGTCCAGCAGCCGCCTCAGACCGCGGGCATGAGTGTGCCAAGCCCGGCGGCTGAACGCGAGAAGACCGAGGCCGAGCGCGAGGCGGTGGAGTATCAGACGCAGGTGGCCCAGATGCGTATCGCCGGCAATTTCTGTGCCGATGAGCGCAAGCTGACCGAATACGCCTATCTCTACCTGAAACGCGAGCCGTTGCCGCTGCCACCGCGGGCTCTGTCGATGGAGCAGGCGCGATGCGCCAGTCGCATCTTCCTGAAGGGCATCATCCCGTCGGCGGGACGCATTGTCGGCTACAAGTCCGAGCAGATGCCCATGATCGGCGAGGATGGTCAGCAGAAGATGGTGGCGGTGCGCGGCAATCTGCTGGAACGGATGCTGCTGCCCAACGGCGTGGCGCTGTCGGCCAGCCGCTACGCCACCCAGCCGCGCATGGAAGCCGACATGGTGGTGGTGGTGCGCAGCGCCGCCATCCATGATGCGCAGACCCCGCGCGAGGTGCTGGCCAGCCTGTCGGCCATCATCCCGTTCATCGAGCTGCCTGACCTGGCCTACCAGGACTACGAGCAGATGAACGCGGCAGACGCCACGGTGGTCAATGCCAACGCCCGCTTCGGCGTGCTGGGCACCCCCATTCCCATCAACGTGGACCAGGAGATGGTGGACCAGCTGGGCGAGATGACGGTGCGGCTGACGGACAAGGACGGCAACGAGCTGGAAGCCGTCAAGGGCAGCAGCCTGCAGGGCAACCCGCTCAATGCCGTGCTGTGGCAGATCCAGGACCTGGAAAAGGCCGGCATCCGCCTGCGCCCTGGCGACATCCTGTCACTGGGAGCCTTCGGCAAGCGCTTCAAGCCCGAAGCCGGCAAGAGCTACCGGATGAGCTACGAAGGCCTGCCGGGCAACCCGTCGGTCATCGTCAATTTCCGCTGAACTTCGCCAGGCGGACATCGATGGCATCCAGATCCGCCTGAGCCTTGTTCAGCTGGCGGTCGTAATCCGCCTGCAGGCCACGCATCTGCTCCAGCATGGCCTGATTCTTCTTCTCGTCGAACGTGGGGTCCCCGCCGCGCGAGGCGGCCAGGCGGGCCAGTGCCAGGCGGTTCATTTCCGAATCACGCTTGGCGCGCAGGTGCAGCACCATGCGCTGCTGCTGACGACGCTCGACCAGCAGGGCATCATGCTCGGCATTACCGGTGTCGGGCTTGGGATCACGCGAGATGATGTCCTTGCCATCGCTCTCTTTCAGGGCATTCACGCCTTGGGCAGCCGTTGTGGCGATCGTGGCCATGCTGGAAGCCTTGGCCACAGGTGCGCTCTCGGCGGCCGGCTGGGTGGCAGCCCAGGTCGGCACGGAAAGCATCAGCGAGGAAAGAAGCAGGACACGTTTGATCATGGTCTCACCACGGTGAAAGGATCCGCCGCGGGACGTGTCCGGAATGGACTGGGGTGGCCGAAGGTGCTCGGCCCCGTTCGCGCAGGGGGCCGATCAGGCAGGGCACACGCCGTCGCGCCGGCGGCATGTGCCGAGTCTAGCGCCCGCGTGCGCGGCGGCATGTGCCGATTTTCTCGGACCGGCCAACATCGTGTCAGCGAAAGCTGATGAGCGAGACCAGCAGGAAGATGGGCAGCAGGAAGGTCAGCGACCAGAACACGTAGGCGAAGAAGCTGGGCATGCGGATGCCGCGGTCTTCGGCGATGGCCTTGACCATCAGGTTGGGCGCGTTGCCGATGTAGGTGTTGGCCCCCATGAACACGGCACCGGCCGAGACGGCCATCAGCACCGGGGCCATCTCGTTCATGAGCACCTGCGGGTTGCCGCCGGCGGTGTTGAAGAACACCAGATAGGTGGGCGCATTGTCCAGGAAGGAGCTGAGCAGCCCGGTGGCCCAGAAGTACATGATGGGGATGGGCTCACCTTTGGCGTTGTTGACGGCATGCACGACGCTGGCAAACGCCCCGTCAGTGCCCGCCTGGAGCATGGCAATGACCGGGATGATGGTGAGGAAGATGCCGGCGAACAGCTTGGCCACTTCCTCCATGGGGGCCCAGGAGAACTGGTTGTCGGCGTGGATGGAGGCCGGGGTGATGCGCAGCGAGATGATGATGACGGCCAGCAGCCCGAGGTCACGCAGCAGGCCGGGCAACGTGACTTCAGCGCCATAGATATCGAACGAGATCCCGGGTTTCCAGAGCCCGCTCATCAGGACCAGGCCGACCACCACACCCAGCAGCAGGACATTGGCCCAGCCCTGCAGCCCCAGGGGTTGCGCATCCGGCACGGCTTCGCGGGGCAGCACACCCTCCTTGCGGTACATCCAGCTGTCGAGCAGGAAGAACATGGCCAGCAGCAGCACCGACACCAGCAACATGTCCCAGAACAGGTAGCGCAGGGTCCAGCTGAACTCGACGCCCTGCAGGAAGCCCAGGAAGAGCGGCGGATCGCCCAGCGGGGTGAGCAGACCCCCGATGTTGGACACCAGGAAGATGAAGAAGACGATGACGTGGGCCTGGTGGCGGCGATTGTCGTTGGCGCGGATGAGTGGCCGGATGAGCAGCATGGAGGCACCCGTGGTGCCCATGAAGCTGGCGATGGACGTGCCCAGCGCCAGCAACCCGGTATTGAGGATGGGGCGGCCACGCAGGGTGCCACTGATATGGATGCCGCCCGCGCAAGTGAAGAGCGCCGTGAGCAGCAGAATGAAGGGGATGTATTCACCCACGGCGGCATGCACGAGCCCATGCAGGGCGGCGCCAAAGCCATGGATGAAGGCAAACGGCACCAGGAAGGCCAGTGCCCAGCCCGCAGCGACCTTGCCATAGTGATGGTGCCAGAACAGGGGCGAGATTAGCGGCATCAGGGCGATGGACAGCAGGATGCCGGCAAAGGGGATCCCCCAGTACAGGGACAGGCTGGTGCCGTCGAGCGTCTCGGAGGAGGCCCAGGCAGGCGTGGCGGACAGGAAAAGGAACAACAGCAGCAGACTGTTTCTGGAGGATTTCATGCGTGAAGGTCATACCCCGGTTGAGGTACACAATACACTTTGCTTTGGCATAAGCCAACACTGTCGGTTTGCCGACAAGGGCAGCAATGGTATTTTGCATGGGCCCTTCCGGCCCTTCCGTCATCCCATGTTCGAACGCATCTTTGCCCCCGCCTCGATCGATTCCCTGTTCTCGGACACTGCCATGCTGGCGGCCATGGCCCGCTTCGAGAACGGCCTGGCACAGGCCCAGGCCTCGGTGGGCATGATTCCCGACGAGGCCGCCCGCGCCATCGGCATGGCCTGCCACGAACTGGGAGACCCGGCCGCCAGTGATGGTGCCAGCCACGACATTGCCCAGGGGCGTTTCAACCCGGCACGGCTGTATCCGGCTGCCCGCGTGGCCGGCACGCTGGCCATTCCTTTTCTGAAGGCGCTGGCCGAATCGATCGGCACCCGCTCGCCGGACGCGGTGCGCCACCTCAACCATGGCGCCAGCCACCAGGATCTGATGGACTCGGCGCTGGCCATGCAGTGCAAGGAGGCCGGGCGACGCCTGCAGGACATGCTGGAGCGGGTGGGCGCGGCCATCGTGCGACTCATCGAAGAGAACCAGGACACCCTGCTGATGAGCCGGCATCGGCTGCAGCCGGCCTCGCCCATCTACCTGGCGTGGAAGCTGGCCGGATGGCTGGATCCCCTGCAGCGCAGCCGGCGCCACCTGCGCGCGGCGCTGCTGGATGTGGCGGTGCTGCAGTTCGGCGGGCCGGATGGCACGCTGTCCTCGCAAGGACCGCAGACCGAACGCAGCCTGGCGGTGGCGCAGCGGCTGGCCGATGCCCTGGGGCTGATGATGCCGGCCGCCTCATGGCACACGACGCGCGACCGCTTCGTGCGACTGGGCACCGAACTGGCGATGCTGTGCGGGACGCTGGGCAAGATCGGGCAGGACATCGCGCTGCTCACGCAGGCCGAGATCGGCGAGCTGCATGACGACGAGGCGGGCCGCCAGGGGCCGGCCGCCCTGCTGTGGCGCCCGCAGACGCCTGTCACCACGCAACTGATGCGCGAGGCCGCCCAGCGCACCCCGGGCTTGGCAGCCATCATGCTGGGTGCCATGGACATCGAGCACGAAGGGGGAATGAGCCAGTGGCAGTCCAGCTGGCACACGCTGCAACAGCTGTTTGGCGCAGCCGCCAGCAGCCTGGCTGCTGCCGAGGAGCTGCTGGGCCGGCTGCAGATCGATCACGAAGCCATGCAGGCCAACATCGTCCGTCAGCACGAACGGAGCCTGCCGGCCACGCTGGTGCAGGTTCTGGCCCCCAGGCTGGGCAAGGAGGAAGCCCAGGCCCTGATGGCAGAACTGCTCGAGAGCGCACACAAGAACGGCCTGTCCCTGCGTCAGGCCCTGGGGCGGGACGCACGCATCTCGTCGGTGATGAATCTGGGCGACCTGGAAAGACTGTTCGACCCCGCCGGCAATCCCGGCGCCACGGGGACGATGGTCAGCCAGATCGTGGAGGCCTGGCGTTCAGGGCGCTGAAGGACCGACACACCCAGCCCGGGGCCCCATCGGGGAGGCCCCCGGGAAGTCTGGGAACATGATTCTGAATGCTGAATGCAATATTCAGCGCGTTGTGGGCCTGGAGACCGCCTGGCCGTGCTGTCCTTGGCTCAATGCATCAGCAGCGGCTGGTGCATGATGCCCTCGAACCCGGACAGGAAATGGTCGACCTCCTCGATGCTGGGCTCGGCGGCGATCAGCATCGAGACATCCTGCCGGAACTTGTCGGCCATCAGGCCACCTATGAAGATTTCCCGCCGTGCCGCCTTGTCCATGATTTCATAACCACGGCAGATCCGGTCCGGCTGCTCGCCGTTGAACTCGACGATGCAGTAATTCGGGCTGTTGTAGATCATGTTCATCGTGTTGACTTCCCCAAACGACGGAAGCCAGTTTTGGGCATGGCGGCACTTTGACACAGTACCCCCCGATGATCGTTCCACCGACTCCGATGAGCGTAGGCGTCCGCCTCGGCACAACCCCTATCGCAAGGGATGCCCGTCCAGGATGACACCCGTTCCGAGAGGGTGCTTGCCCGTTCTCCCTCGACCAGCCTGTCGGCAGTCCCTTGGGCGCTCCCCTGAGTCAGCCTTCGGGCCGTGGCATGCTGCGCAGGCCTGCGCCCTGTCCTGAAAGCCTGCCTACAGAGAAGGCAGACACGCCTGATCGTCGTCGGGAAAAGTCAGGACAAGGGATCAGGACCAGAGCGCCTGCAGGGTGTCGATGTCCCGCTGCAGTCGAGCCAGGTCCGTACCTTGCGCCAATCCGAGCCACAATCGGTTGTCCAGACGCCAGACGGTTTCCCGTGACCGAAGAGCGGCGCTCAAGTTTGGCCTGGAATGTGCGATTTCCGCCGGATCCGTCGATCCTTGAGACACACTTCCCGCCGTTGCTTCCCCTGCCGCAAACCGCCAGTCATAGCCGCTGCGCCCCGTCTGCAACACGGCCTGCATCCACTTCACGCCCGGCGTTTCCACCAGCACCTGCAGTGCCTCCTGGGCTTCCTGCCGGGTGGGAACGCCCACCTCGGGCAGCCAGCGGCGGGCCAGCCGGAGAACCGGGCTGCTTGTGACGGAAGCGCCCCATGACAGGCCCGGTTCATCCAGGGCCATGGGGTCGTGGTGGTACCACTGACCCTCGACCCAGGTCGAGCTGGCCCAGCCCGTGGCGGAGTCATGGGCGCCGCTGAGTACGACTGCCGGCCACGTCAGGGCCTGTCCCTCGTCCGTGCGAAGACCTGGGCCTGTTGCCCGCACCAGCGACACCAGTCGCAGGTGCTGATCGAACGGCGGCTGGCGCAGCTGATCCACAACGCGCAGCAGATGCTCGCCTTCGCGGGAGACCTCCAGATAGAGGTGCTTCCAGGCGGACTGGCGCAGCAGTCGCACCAGGGTGGTGCGAAACACGGGGCCACCCAGGCAGCAGATGCAGCCTGCCGTCAGCGTCTGATCAGGCGCACCAGGCACACAAGCCGCCGACGACAGCGACTGCACCACCAGCGGTGCGGATGGCACTTCGCCCGCCTGCAGCCACAGGCTGTCGTCCTCACCGGCCAGATTCATGCCCCGACGCTGGGCACGCAGCTGCGCGATGCAGGCGCTGCGGGCAGCGGCATCGGGTCCGCTGATCAGGGTGACGGTTCGACGAAGGGGAATGCCGGGTTCTGCCATGCCTGGAAACGACGCTGGCAGCGAATGCGTCGCTGCCAGTTGGGTGCGTGCTGGGTCTGTCGGAAAAATCCCCCGGGAAACGGGAGGACTGTCCTGGGACCATGTCGGACCGCAGGGCCCCGGACGAAAGACCGATGATAGGCGAACGTCCGGCAAGGAAGCCGAGCGTCCGCGGGCGGATCAGTAGCCCGGATCGTTGCGGCGCTTGATCAGGCCTTTCTTCAGCAGGATGTCGAAGGCATCGGTCAGCCCCCGATAGCGCGGCAGCAGGTCGCGGTATTCGCTGACCTGACGGCGGCCATTGACCAGGAACAGCAGCATGCGCAGCCGGTCCGGCAGCTCGACATTGCTTCGCGACAGCGCCAGGGCGCCCTTCATGGTCTGGATGAAGATCTCCTGATCTTCGATCTCGGCGACCGGGCTCTTGACGAGTGCGTCGAGCTTGGTGGTCCAGTCCGTCGATCCGCCTTGAATCATGATGTGCCGTTCCTCGACTGGGATTCAGAAGTGTTGAATCCGGGGTTGCATCAGTGCCATGGACGGAAGTGTAGAAGGGGTGTGTCCGGGTTGCCGTGTCACTGTTCACACCGCGAAAGACGGCCTGGATCCATGCAACGGGGATGCCAACAAACCGACATTCCGATACGGAACTAATGCACGAAACGGGGGGACACACCGGTCGGACGACCGGCAATGGGCAGGTCCTCGCAAGGCCCGCCCAGGCGGCAGGCAGGCCTCAGGACCCTTTGCGGGAGCAGGTGCTTCCGCTGTGGTGGCGGACTACCCCGGGGCAGATATCCACGGGGCAGCACGCTCTTTCAGGCAGGCATCAGACCGACTGGGAGACGCCCCGGCGGTAGTTGCCCTTGGACAGGTCGATGCCCAGCTGCTTGAGCTTGCGGTACAGGTGGGTGCGCTCCAGTCCGGTGCGCTCGGCCACGCGGGTCATGCTGCCATGCTCGCGGTGCAGGTGGTGCTCGAAGTAAGCGCGCTCGAAGGCCTCACGGGCTTCGCGCAGCGGCACGTTCAGGGGCAGGTCGCGCACCATGATGGACGGGTGCAGGTTCATGCTGGGCAGCCCGGAAACGGGTGCCGCGATGAACTGCGCGGTGGGCGAGCTGAGCGGCATGACCT
>CAUVLK010000025.1:0-13521 GCA_963552635.1 uncultured Lautropia sp.
CCCTGCTGAACGGCCAGCGCTGCCGGCATGGTGGCCAGCGTCTTGCCCAGCATGCCCAGACCGGCGTAGTGGGTCTTGGCCAGCGCCTGGTTCAGATGCCCGATGGCCTCGACGAAGACAGGCTCCTCGGCCTGCGTGCCACCCGCCAGCTTTTCCCAGGCGCGATGCACCAGCACCAGCGCCTCGCGGGCAATACGGATGGTCTCCGGATCAGCCAGGCCATAGCGGCGACGCTCATAGTCGACCGGTACCAGGCTGGCCAGATGGAAGTGACGCTTGACCTCTTCCACCACCGCCGAGCCGCTGCCGGCCTGCGCCAGAATGATCAGCAGTTCCTTGATGAACTGCGGCGGCACGTCGGACTGGCCGGTGAACAGGTGGCGGTTCTGGATGTTGATGCGACCCACCGCGCGGCGGGTGGCCAGATCGACCTTCAGCGCACCGTGCTTGAGACCGTCAAGCAGCGCATACGACAGCCAGTAGAAGAGCCTTGCGCCCACATGCGGCTGATTGCGCAGCATGCGGCCCATGGACTCGTGCAGGCCGTCGATGGCCGCCACGACGTTCTCGCCGCGGATCAGCGCCGGCAGCGCACGCTCGAAGCCGCGTGCGGCAGACTTGGCCCGCTCTTCACGGTCCGGGGCATCGGAAATCATCGCCCGCACCGAGGCCGGCAGCGCACGGTCCAGATCCACATCGAAGAGCGCAGCCGGATCAGGCTGAACTGCCTTGCGCAGGCCCACCAGATCACGGTAGTACGGATACAGCACCAGCACCGGGATCACCGTACCGCTGGCCTGCATGTCCTCCAGGTACTCCGTGATGGCACGCATCACCATCTTGAGGACATCGATGCTCGATTCGTTGGCTTCCAGCACCCCGTCCTCGAAGGCCGAGATCACATGCTCGGCCTCTTCGGTCAGCAGTGCCACACCGGAAATGCCGGCAACCTGCAGCGCACCATGGGTCTGGTGCAGGTGCAGGCGTGCGCGCTTGATGGCATCCTGGCCATGCGGGTTGGCCCGCAGCTCGTCCAGCGCATGCGCGACGTGCTGCAGCGACTCCCGGATCTCTGGCACGAACCAGGACAGAGTCATCATATCGATATTGTTGCCGTGTTCCACCCGTCACCCTCTTCGACTGATTGGATCGCGCAGCCGGACCATCCGGAGATGCGCTCACACCCCTGAAACTTCACCCCACCCGGAAGCGGGCCACTGAATTCTTGAGTTCCCGTGCCAGCTCGGACAGCTGCAGAATGGACCCTGCCGTCTGCTGCGTGCCCTCGTTGGTCTGGCTGTTGACCAGCAGAATGCGCTGGATGCTCTGCGCCACCGACGACGCCGAAGCCGCCTGGTTCTCGGTGGTGCGGGAAATCCGCATGATCAGGTCCGCCAGTTCCTGCGACACCTGGCCGATGCCGATCAGCGCCATGCCGGCCTCGTCGGACAGCTTGGCACCGCGCACCACCCCCTGCGTGCTGCGTTCCATGGCGGCCACCGCATCGTGCGTGTCGGTCTGAATGGCCTTGACCAGGGCCGAGATCTGGCGCGTGGCCTCGGCCGAGCGTTCGGCCAGACGCTGCACCTCTTCGGCAACCACCGTGAAACCACGGCCCGCCTCGCCGGCCGATGCCGCCTGAATGGCAGCGTTCAGCGCCAGCACGTTGGTCTGTTCGGTAATGTTGGAGATCAGCTCGACGATCTCGCCGATCTCCTGACTGGATTCACCCAGGCGCTTGATGCGCTTGGCGGTGTCCTGAATCTGCTCGCGGATGCCGCCCATGCCGGCAATGGCGTTCTGCACTGCGTCACGACCACGGCTGGCCGCCGACAGCGACTGGCGTGCAACCTCGGCCGACTCGGAGGCAGAAGCAGACACCTGCTTGATCTGCGCTGCCATGTTCAGAACGGCCTCACCGGTCTCGCGAATCTCGCGCGATTGCTGTTCACTGACGGCCTGCAGGTGCGACGCCGTGACCTGTGCGCTGGCCGAAGCCTCGGCCACGGCCGCGGCAGTACGGTTGATCCGGCCCACCAGGCTGCGCAGCTCCTCGACCGTGTAGTTGATCGAGTCGGCGATGGCACCCGTGATGTCGTCGGACACCGTGGCCTGCACGGTCAGGTCACCATCGGCCACGTTCTGCAGTTCGTTCATCAGGCGCAGAATGGCGGCCTGGTTCTGGTCGTTGATGCGGCTGGCTTCCTGCTCCAGTCGTTCGGCCTCCAATCGCTTGTCGATGGAGCGGTCAGCCTGGATCTTGGAATCGTCATAGTAGGCCTTGCACAGCAACAGCAGCGAGAGCACGGCCGCCGACGCAAAGCCCAGAATGGCCCACTGCATCGAGTTCTGCGTGTTGCGTTGCTCGACGAGGCGCGCCCGCAGTGCGTTGGCGGCGCCCATCAGCTCATCACTCTTCTTGAAGACGTCCAGACCGGCATGGCGCGCCTGTGCCAGGGCGGGCAGTGCCTTCTGCGCTTCCAGCGCAAGCCGGACGAACTTCGCAGCAACGGCATTGTTCTTGCGCAGGGCTTCACGCGCCTCGGTGTTCTTCAACGGAGCGACGTTGCGACTGGCATCGCCATCGAGCGCTGTCTCGCGCGTCACGGCAAAGCTCTCGATGGCATCGGCGAGCGACACGGCATCACGGCTGTCAAACTGGCTGCTGCCGTGCATGCGGATGATCTCGCCCACAATGGTGCGCATCTTCGCGTTCAGGCGAGAGAACAGCAGCAGGTCGGGCGCGTTTCCGGCTCCGTCGCGGATCGAGGCCTTCGCGGCACGCTGCGAGGCGGACAGTTCACGCTCAAGCGCCGCCACTTCGTTGACCAGGTCGTCAAAGCGTACCAGCACGTCCTGCTGTTCAATCAGGGCCTTGACCGACGGAGAGATGTCTTCCCAGGCCTTGCTGAAGCGCTGCTCTTCGTTGCGGTAGCTTTCCGGCAGGGGCGATACCCGCAGGCGATCCACTTCCCCACCCTCTTTCAGCGCCTTGACGGCATCGGACAGGAAGGCCTGGCTGCTCTTGAGCTGGTCATAGGCTTGCTCGTTGCCCTGCACCGCCATGTTGGCCGCCTTGGCCAGACGTTGCGAGTGCATCAGGGAGTCGCCCACCACCTCGTTCTGCAGGGCGCTGATACGGTCGGACTGGCGTTCGTAGACACTGAGCGCAATCGCCACACCGACGGTGACGGCCAGCGCCCCCAGCAGGATGATGGCCTGCCACTTCAGGCTGAGCCTGCCCAGCAGCGGCGTGGGGCGTACACGCGCACGCGCCGATGGAGATGATGCAGAAGCCGCCTTGCGGGAGGAGTCCTTGGCAACCACAGGCGCAGGCGACGCCGGGGCTGCAGGTTGTTCAGCTCCCATCGGTCCCTGCAACGAAGACAATGCCGACATTTGCCCTATTCCTTTTTGTGCGCTCGGGTCAGCGACCCACCATCAGGAACGAGGACGACGACACCAGCTTGGAGAGGCTGAGCCGACGCCACGTCTGCCCTTCTGCGTCACGGAACTGCTCGGACAGCCAGGGCTTGTCGATAATCTGTTTCTCCGGAACCGCCGTCATGGCCGCAACGTTGCGCAGGCCCAGCATCCGGCTCACCACCAGCGTGGCATTGAAAGTCAGCGAGGGGGACAGCGTCAGAAGACGCGATTCCTTGGACAGCGGCGTGAAGTTTCCGCCCATGAAGCGCGCAAGATCCACCACCGTGAAAAGCGCACCACGCACGTTCACCACCCCCAGGAACCAGTCACGGGTGAGCGGCACCTGCATGATCGAGGCTGAGGGCATCGGCACGATCTCGCCGGCTTCAGCCAGTTCGACCAGATAGCGATCTTCTCCGATCATCAGCGCCAGATGTGTGGCCGAGGCACCCTTGCTCCCCTTCTCTTCCACATCCTTCGCTGCACCCGCATGGGTGGGGGAAGCGGCTGCCGTGGCGGCCTTCCCGACTTGCTGACTCACGGTCTCGATGGCACTCATGTCACTGCTCCATGGTCAGGCCGGAGATCTTGGACAGCAGCAGCTCCGGTTCGACCGGCTTGACCAGGTAGTCACGCGCCCCCTGGCGCAACCCCCAGATACGGTCGCTCTCGGCGTTCTTGCTGGTGCAAAGGATCACATGCACATCCTTCATCGCCGGATCCCGGGCGATGGCGCGAGTGGCCTGAAAGCCGCTCTTGCCGGGCATCACCACATCCATGATGACGATGGAAGGACGTTCGGCCTGCACCTTCTCCAGAGCTTCGTCGCCGTTCTCGGCCGTGATCACCTCATAACCCTCTTTCACCAGCAGCGATGCCATGAAGAACCGCTCGGTGGGCGAATCATCGACAATCAGAATCTTGCGTGCAGTCTGGGCGTTCATGCTGTCTCTCCGCCAATCAGTTCGGCATGCCAGCCGCGGCCAGCTCCTGGTCGGCGCGACGGCTGTGAGCCTGCACGCACTTGAGCAGGCTGTCCTTGGTGAACGGTTTGGTCAGATACTCTTCCGAGCCCACCAAGCGACCCCGTGCACGGTCAAAGAGACCGTCCTTGCTGGAGAGCATGATGACCGGGGTATTCTTGAAACGCGGGCTCTTCTTGATCAGCGCGCAGGTCTGGTAGCCGTCCAGTCGCGGCATCAGCACGTCGCAGAAGACGATGTCCGGCCCGTGGTCGGACAGTTTGGCCAGCGCGTCGAAACCGTTCTCGGCCAGAACGACCACGCAGCCGGCCTGTTTCAGAAAGATCTCCGCACTTCGGCGAATGGTGTTGCTGTCGTCGATCACCATGACCGTCAGTCCGGCAATGCTTTGGGTGCCGCTCATTTCCTGCCCTCAAGTCCAGTTGATACCGATGTGAGCGCCGCTGCACGCCTTTCGGAAAGCCGGCCAGCCGACTCCCAGGCATTCCCGCATCGGTCACGTCCGCGTATTAAAGGGAAAGATGTCACGCCTCGCCCCCCATCTCCGACGAGCCCGCAACAGTTCCGGACCAATGGTTGACAGGCTGTGGCGCGCTGTGGCCTGGACTTCACCACCTCGGCGGGGCAGAAGACGGGATCCGGCACGATCGACTCCGGTATGATCCGGAATGCAGAAACCGATTGGCCCGGCCCTCGGTCCGGCCCGCTTTAACGCGCTGCGTGGGGTGGCGGCCGGAGGGCTGACAAGCCATTTCACGCCCCGTTCGGCCCCTGCCTGCCGTCATCCTTGCCCACCTTCATTTCATGGAGACCGCCATGCCTCCCGTCTCTTCCCCCGATCACCCGGAAAGACAGGCGCGCCGCGCCCTCATTCACGGGGTCTATGCCATCACTGCCGACGAAGGGGACACGACACGTCTGCTGGCCGACGTGGAGGCGGCGCTATCAGAGGGCATCCGCATCCTGCAGTACCGCAACAAGCATGCTGACAGTGCACTGAAGCGGCAGCAGCTTGAAGCCCTGAAAGGCGTGTGCGAACAGCACCGGGCGCTGCTGATCGTGAACGATGACTGGCGGCTGGCCACCGAGCTGGGCATTGATGCCGTTCATCTGGGCGAGGATGATGGCGACATCGAGGAGGCACGCCGGGCGCTGGGTCCACAGTCGCTGATCGGGGTGTCGTGCTATGCCAGCGTGGAGCGGGCCCGGGCACTGGCACCGGTGGCCGACTATCTGGCGTTCGGGGCGCTCTTTGCGTCAGGCACGAAGCCGCTGGCGCGCCCTGCCCCGCTGTCGGTCTTTCGGGCGGTGCAGGCGCTGTCTCTGGCGCGCCCGCTGGTGGGTATCGGCGGCATCGATGCCGACAACATCGGCTCGGTGCTGGCTGCCGGGGCCGATGCTGCCGCCGTCATCGGCTCGCTGTTCCGGCAGGGGGATGTGCGGGCGGCGGCGCAGCGGCTGGTGGCTGCGGCTGCCCGCCCCTGATCACCAGGGTTTCAGCGGCAGCACGTCCAGCACGCGGCCGTCCTTTCGATCCACCAGAACGGTGGCATCGCTCTCCTCACCCTTCAGCGGCAGGTAGCCTGCCTCGGCGTCGGAAAGGCCGGCCTTTTTCAGCGCGGCATCCAGCACGGTCTGATCATCCGGGTTGAGATTCCGAAGTGCCTTCAGGTCCAGCGCCCGCGCCTTGACGGTTTCCTTCTGGTTTTCCAGGGGTTCGTACCACTGCGGGAAGTGCTGCAGATCGCGGCCACCGAAGGCCGATTCCACCAGCACGTCCTGGCGCAGCTTCTCGTCGGCAGGCGGGTTTGCCGCAGACCATCGGGGACCGAACCAGTCCCGTTGCGCCAGCGGGTTGCTGGCGGCGGCCTGCAGGTCCTCGGCCTGCAGGTCGGCACGCGAGACGGCCTCGAAGCGGTCCTTCACGAAGACCAGATAATGCGGGCGCCCTGCTTCGACGGTGTGCAGGCCATAGCCCAGAGCCAGCACCTGCACCAGGCCGATCAGCGCCAGGTCCATCGGCAGGCTCTTCTTGCGCCGATCAAAGACCATGAAGGTCATGATGGGTCCCAGGCTCACATCCACCGCCAGCAGCAGCACCAGGATGGTGCCCACACCGGCCACGGCGGCCAGGGGTCCGGCATACCAGTACCGGTAGACGACGAGCAGCACCAGAGTGGCAATGGCCAGCGAGATGCCCAGGTGGCAGCCTGCCGCACGGAATCGTGCCCGCAGGGCATCACTACGCCAGCTGTCCCGCCACGGCAGTTTCTGCGGAGGGGTTGCGGAAGTTGCTGCCGAGCTTGCATGTGCCATGGTCAGCCAGTCCTTCAGGTTGCATCTTGAACACGGCGGGCAAGCCTAAGCATCCAGGCACCAGCGGACAGCACCGGGCGGACGAACGGCCATTGGCAGCGGCTGTCGTCCAGAGGCTGGCGTAAGGGCGCAACAGAGGTGAAAGGGGAAGCCGGTGCAGCAGGTGCGCAGGCGGAAGCCGGGGTAACGAGGACGGCAGGTGCCACGAGAGCCACCGGGAAAGCTGGATAATCCGGCCCCTGGAGTGCAGACAGTCACTCGATGACCAGCACGTCGCTGGTCTGCAGGATGCGCGGCTGGAAGCGCCCGGCCCAGGTCTCGATCTCGTGGGCGATCAGATCACGGTCGGAGGGCTTGAGATGCGTGATGTGTATCTGGGGATCGACGCACAGCCGGGCCAGCTCTTCGGACAGCTGGATGGGGTACAGGTGCTTGGCGGTGACGGCCAGGTCCCGCTCGCGGTTGGCGAAGGCCGTTTCCAGGATGAGATGGCGCAGGTCCGAAATGCCATTGACGGTGCGCCAGAATTCCTCGGTGGGCAGCGTGTCGCCCGAATAGACGAGGCTGCCGGCCGCCGCCCCGATGTGAAAGCCCACGGCCGGCACGGTGTGGTTGGCGGTAATGGGTCGGATGGTGCGATTGCCGATCTGCACGGGACTGCCCACCTGCAGCGGGCTGTAGACCATCCACGGCCGCTCGAAGTGCGGGATCTCGGTGAAATCCGGCCAGATGACCCAGTTGAAGATGTGGTCCTTCAACGCCTGGATGGTCTCGGGCAGGGCATGGACGACGACGGGACGCTCCCGGCTGCTGCCTACGGTGTCGAGCATCAGCGGCAGTGCGCAGATGTGGTCAAGGTGGGAGTGGGTCAGAAAGACGTGGTCGATGCGGCGCATGTCCTCGACAGACAGGTCCTCGACGCCGGTGCCGGCATCGACCAGGATGTCGTGGTCGACGAGGAAGGATGATGTGCGAGCCGGACGCCCCGGCCTGCCCGCCGTTCCCGGCGTGCCACCGAGTCCACCGCTGCAGCCGAGGATCTGGAAGCGCATGGATCGCATTAGAGCACTGCCGTGCCCTCCGACGACACCCCGTTGACATAGCGTCTCGGACAAAATACACGCACCCTTTCGGTCCTGCCCGGAACGTCTGCTTCACCCAACGGCATCATCTCGACACGGATCACCTGACAGGCCGTCATCTCGCCCACCAGCACCGGCAGGCCGTAGCGTTTGGTGAGCGCTTCCAGCCGGGCGGCCAGGTTCACGGCATCGCCAATGGCGGTGTAGGCGCGCCGCAGCTGGGAGCCCATGTCCCCGACGCGGGCGGTGCCGGAGTTGATGCCGATGCCGATGACCAGCGGGGGCAGGCCGCGCCGTGCGAAGTCGCGGCTCAGTTCCTCGGCAGCATCCTGCATGGCAATGGCGGCGACGACGGCGTGGTCTTCCTGCTCCAGGTCATCGACCGGCGCGCCCCAGAAGGCCATGATGGCATCGCCCATGTACTTGTCGACGGTGCCCTGATGCTGGTGGATGACTTCGGTCATCCGGGTGAGGAAGGTGTTCAGGTATTCACGCAGCACCTGCGGGTCCATCGATTCGGCAATGCGCGTGAAGCCCCGGATGTCGGCAAACAGGATGGTGAGCCGCTTGTTCTGGCTCTCCATGGGATAGGCCGAGGGCTCGCGGGCCATGCGCTGCACCAGCTTGGGCGAGACGTACTGGCCAAAGAGGGCCACGACAGCCTGGCGGGCCTTGCTCTCGATGAAATGGCCGGTGGCCAGGTTGAGGATGGCGATCAGCACGATGGCCATCATCGGCGCAGCCACCGGGGTGATCCAGTCCAGCACGCCGAACATGAGGGCGTTGGCGGACTGCAGCACCAGCAACAGCGCAGCGGCCAGCAGCACGATGCCGGCAGCCCCCAGCCGGGGCATGACGAGCGCCGCCGCCCCCGCCACCAGCAGGGTGATGAAAGAGACCGTCAGCTCGGCATGCCAGGGCACGTAGGGCATGTGCCCGGCCAGGGCGCCAGCAATGAGCGTGGCCTGCACTTCCACGCCCGGCGTGTCGATGCTGACCGGCGTGGTGTGCCGGTCACCGATGCCAGGGGCCGAGGCACCTACCAGCACGATGCGGTCCCGAAAGCGCGCCGGATCCACCCTGCCCTCAATGACATCAGTGGCGGAGATGTACTCGAAGCGCCCGGCCTGCGGGCCAGCCTGGCCGGCGAAGGGGACGCGCGCCGTCAGGTCGCGTGCCAGCGGCAGGCGGGTCTGGGCATCCAGTGACAGCAGCTGCCCGTCCAGGGCGATGGGCGGATTGTCGCCGTAGACGCGCAGCATGGCCAGTGCCAGCGATTCGTAGACCTGGCCATTGAAGAGCGTGAGCACCGGGACGGAACGCACCACGCCGTCGTCGTCGAGCTGGGCGTTGTAGAAACCGCTGCTGCGTGCGACGTCGCTGAGGCGCTCCTGGTTGGCCCCAAAGCCATCCCACTGCGGCAGCAGCCAGCCATCGAAGACCTCCCCCTCGAAAACTGAGGACGGCAGACGTCCGATGCGGTGGGCGCCGGCCTGACGGGAGAAGTAATAGCCCAGCACCACCGGCCGGCTGCGGATGGCCTCGGCCAGCGAGAGGTCCCCGGCCGGCTCGGGCTCGGCAAACACGATGTCGAAGCCCAGCACGCGGGCCCGCCCCTCATCGACGATGCGCTCGACCAGCCGGGCCAGCGTCCGGCGGGGCCAGGTCCAGCGCCCCTGCTCCTGCAGGCTCTTCTCGTCGATGTCGACGATGAGCACCCGGGGCTCGAATTCCGGCGGCTGCCAGCGCAGCCGATGATCCTGGTTCAGACGGTCGAAGGTCTGTACGGCCGGCATGGGCACATGGCCCAGCAGCACCAGGATGGCCAGCGCCGTGATGGCCAGCCCCCCCACGGTGGCCCACAGCCGGAACGAGCGCAACAGCGCATGCACCGACTGCAGCAGACGGTTCATCGCGGAGGCCCCGACAGCGGCTGGCCGCCTGCCGGGGACTGGTTGAACTGGATGATGGTGCCGCTCAGCTCGATCAGATCATGGTTGCGCAAGGGGTGCGCACCCAGGCCGATCGATTCGCCGTTGACCATCGGATAGGCGCTGCCCTCGACGTGCGTCAGAAAGAAGTTGCCGTTGCGGTTGGTGACGACCGCCACCTGTCCGCAGCCATTGCGGATGCTGACGATGGGGCGGTCGATGATCAGAAGCCGCCCGGCGTCATGCCCGCCCAGAAAGCGCAGCGAGACGCCCTGGAAGTCGGCGGGTCGGTCCAGCGCCGGCCGGGCCCTGGGCATGGGCGGCGGCGCATGGGGCAGCATGGCGGGCGGCAACGCGGCCTGCCCCTGCATCGGCGTGGGCGGCAGGCGCGGGGCACGGTTGAAGCCTTCGATGAAGCCAGCCTGGCCGCCCTCTTCCGGCACGGGCGGCAATGGGGAGGAAAAGATGCCCGGTTGTTGCGAGGCTGGTTGTTGCGAGCCCCCGGACAAGGGTGGCAGTCTGCCCGGCACCCGAGGAGGTTCCGAGGGAGTACCACTCAGCGAGGAGGCGCCGCCCGGCCGTGAGTCCGGAGTGCCAGACGGCGGCAAGGCAGACGGATCGACCGGCGGCAGGGAGGTCGAGGGGCTGGGCGTCCCCGGCGTCTGGAAAAGAGGGAAGTCCGGCGCCAGCCTGTCCAGCAGGAAGATCGTGTCGCCCATGGAAAGCGGCGGGAAGGCGTCGGAAGTGGGGGCGTCCCGAGACGACGCGTCGTGTCCTGACGCATCGGGGTGCTGGGCGTTGCCGGATGGCGCGCCTTGTTCCAGGGCATCCGTTGGGCCGATGGTTCCGGCACGTCGATAGACGAGGCGATAGATGCCGATGTCGATGCTGTCGCCGTCGTTGAGCAATGCGCGCGCCACGGGGGCGCCGTTGACCAGGGTGCCGTTGCGGCTGCCCAGATCCTGGATCACCACATCCTGCTGGCCGGCCATCAGCACGGCGTGCTCGCCGGAGACGGTCAGGTCATCGAGCACCAGGGTATTGGTGGCACGCCGGCCAATGACCGTGCGTGTCTGTGTCAGCCAATAGGTACGCAGCGGCTGGCCGGCCGCCGACAGCACGAGCTGCCCGTACCTGCTGCCTTGCTGCTGCATTTCCCCGTCCTGGTGATCGGTGCCCATCTGCATCCCCTGACCCCGGGAGCCTGGGCAGAAAAGACCGTCGACGCTCCCGGCAGCGACTGTAGCCGCCGGGAGGCGGAAGGGGAAAGGGTGCCGGCGCCAACGGCCGGCACCATGGGCCCGACGGCGGGCCTCAGAGCACCTTCTTCAGCAGGCGCCCCATTTCGGACGGGTCGCGGGTCGTGCGGATGCCACAGGCTTCCATCACTTCCAGCTTGGCGTCGGCCGTGTCGGCACCACCGGAGATGAGCGCACCGGCGTGGCCCATGCGCTTGCCCGGAGGCGCAGTGACGCCAGCGATGAAGCCGACCACCGGTTTCTTCATGTTGTCCTTGGCCCAGCGCGCGGCGTTCACTTCGTCCGGTCCGCCGATCTCGCCGATCATGATGACGGCGTCGGTGTCGGGATCGTCGTTGAACATCTGCAGCACGTCGATGTGCTTCAGGCCGTTGATGGGGTCGCCCCCGATGCCGACGGCGGTGGACTGGCCCAGGCCCAGGTCGGTGACCTGCGCAACGGCTTCATAGGTCAGCGTGCCGGAACGCGACACGATGCCGATGCGGCCCTTGCGGTGGATGTGACCCGGCATGATGCCGATCTTCAGCTCGTCAGGCGTGATGACGCCCGGGCAGTTGGGGCCCAGCAGCAGCGTCTTCTTGTTGGCCTTGCGCATCTTGTCACGCACGACCAGCATGTCACGCACGGGAATGCCCTCGGTAATGCAGATGACCAGATCCAGGTCGGCGTCGACCGCTTCCCAGATGGCATCGGCAGCGCCTGCCGGCGGCACGTAGATGACGGAGACGGTGGCACCGGTTTCGGCCTTGGCTTCCTTCACCGAGCCGTAGATGGGAATGCCCTCGAAATCCTCGCCGGCACGCTTGGGATTGACGCCTGCCACGAAGCAGTTCTTGCCATTGGCATAGTCCCGGCACATGCGCGTATGGAACTGGCCGGTCTTGCCGGTGATGCCCTGGGTGATGACCTTGGTGTCCTTGTTGATCAGAATCGACATTGCGATTGTCCTCGAAGTTCAGGGCTGTTGTTATTTACCGGCTGCAGCGGCAACCACCTGGCGCGCGGCGTCGGCCATCGTGTCTGCCGCGATGATCGGCAGGCCGGAGTCGGCCAGCATCTGCTTGCCCAGCTCTTCATTGGTGCCCTTCATGCGCACCACCAGCGGCACGCTCAGATTGACGGCCTTGCTGGCGGCGATGACGCCGGCTGCGATGGTGTCGCAACGCATGATGCCGCCAAAGATGTTGACCAGGATGGCCTTGACACCCTTGTTCTTCAACATCAGCTTGAAGGCCTCGGTGACCTTTTCTGCCGTGGCGCCACCGCCCACGTCCAGGAAGTTAGCCGGCGAGCCGCCGAACAGCTTGATGGTGTCCATGGTGGCCATGGCCAGACCGGCGCCGTTGACGAGGCAGCCGATGTTGCCGTCGAGCTGGATGTAGGCCAGATCGAACTTCGAGGCTTCCACCTCGGCCGGGTCTTCCTCATCCAGGTCGCGCATCTCGACGATGTCGGCGTGGCGGAACAGGGCGTTGGAATCGAAATTGAGCTTGGCGTCGAGCGCGATGACGTCGCCCGTGCCGGTGAGGATCAGCGGATTGATCTCGGCCAGCGAGGCATCGGTCTCGAAGAAGGCCTTGTACAGACCCTGCAGCACCTGACGGGCCTTGGGCAGGCTGGCGGCCGGGATGCCGATGCGGGTGGCCAGATCATCGGCCTCGGCGTCGGTGAGGCCCTGGGCCACGTCGCAGAAGACTTTGTGGATTTTCTCGGGCGTCTTGGCAGCCACTTCCTCGATGTCCATGCCGCCTTCGCTGGAGGCCATGACGCAGATCTTCTGGGATTGGCGGTCGATGACGATACCGACGTAGAGTTCTTTCTTGATGTCGGCGCCTTCCTCGATCAGCAGCCGGCGGACCTTCTGTCCTTCCGGGCCGGTCTGGTGGGTGACCAGCTGCATGCCGAGGATGGAAGTGGCGTGCTGACGGACTTCATCCAGCGAGCGGGCCAGCTTGACGCCGCCGCCCTTGCCGCGGCCACCGGCGTGGATCTGGGCCTTGACGACCCAAACAGGGCCGCCAAGCTGCTCGGCCGCCTTGACCGCTTCTTCGACATTGAAGCATGGAATACCCCGGGGCACCGTTACACCATAGCGCTTCAGGATTTCTTTGCCTTGATACTCGTGGATTTTCATGGTGATCTCGGTTGGGTCACATATGCCGCGTTGATGCTATCACAGCGGTCATGACGATTAACCCGGGGAAAACGCGCTACGTGGCCCGTTGCACCATGAATAAGGGAATACCCGGATATAAGGGGAATGCCCGAACGTGAATGCGGTGCGCTTCAGAAGCCGGCATCGAATGCCGATGAATCGTCATCCTCATCAGGTGCATCAACGATGCGGGGCACGACGGCAGACACGATGCCCGGTGCAAACCCCCGCCCCACCAGAAAACGATATTGCCGGGCCTTTTCCTTCAGGCTGGTGGGAGGCTTTCCGAAACGACGCTGCCAGACCGCCTGGGCACGGCTCTTCTCGTCCTCGGCCAGCGGCTGCAACACATTGGAAATGAGGGATTCA
>CAUVLK010000026.1:0-13394 GCA_963552635.1 uncultured Lautropia sp.
TGCTGCAGACCCGCTGCCTGATCGATGGCCAGTGGCTGGAAGCCGACAGCGGCAAGACCATCGCCGTCACCAACCCGGCTACCGGCGAGACCATCGCCCACGTGCCCGACATGGGCGCCGCCGAAACGCGCCGCGCCATCGACGCCGCCGAGTCCGCCCGCGCCGCCTGGCAGAAAAAGACCGCCAAGCAGCGAGCCGCCATCCTGCGCCGCTGGTTCGAGCTGCTCACCGAGCACACCGACGATCTGGCCGTCATCCTCAGCACCGAACAGGGCAAGCCGCTGGCCGAGGCCCGCGGCGAGATCGCCTACGGCGCCAGCTATTTCGAGTGGTATGCCGAAGAGGCCAAGCGCATCTACGGCGACATCATCCCCTCCAGCAACAGTAGCCAGCGCGTGCTGGTGATGAAGCAGCCCATTGGCGTGTGCGCCGCCATCACGCCGTGGAACTTCCCCAACGCGATGATCACCCGCAAGGCGGCCCCGGCACTCGCGGCCGGCTGCACCTTCGTCATCCGTCCAGCCTCGCAGACCCCGCTGTCGGCACTGGCCATTGGTGAGCTGGCCCAGCGCGCCGGCGTTCCGCCCGGTGTCTTCAACGTGCTCACCGGCAGCTCGCGCGCCATCGGCGGCGAACTCACCGGCAATGACACGGTGAAGAAATTCTCCTTCACCGGTTCCACCGAAGTGGGGCGCCTGCTGCTGGCCCAGTGCGCCGGCACCGTCAAGAAGGTGTCGATGGAACTGGGCGGCAACGCCCCCTTCATCGTCTTCGACGATGCCGATCTGGATGCGGCCGTCACCGGCGCCCTCATTTCCAAATTCCGCAACGCCGGCCAGACCTGCGTCTGCGCCAACCGGCTGTATGTGCAGGCCGGCATCCATGACCGCTTCGTCGAGAAGTTCACCGCCGCCCTGGCCGAGCTGAAGGTGGGCAACGGCCTGGACGCCGGCGTCACCTTCGGGCCGCTGATCGACGAGAACGCCATCGCCAAGGTGCAGGAACACATCGCTGACGCCGTGGAAAAAGGTGGCAAGGTGGTGGTCGGCGGCAAGCCCCACGCCCTGGGCGGCCTGTTCTTCGAGCCCACCATCGTCAGCCACGTCACGCAGCAGGCCCGCGTGGCCCGTGAAGAGACCTTTGGTCCGCTGGCCCCCATCTTCCGCTTCGAGACCGAAGAAGAAGTGGTGCGCTGGGCCAATGACACCGAATTCGGCCTGGCCGCCTACTTCTACACCCGCGACCTGGGCCGCAGCATCCGCGTGGCAGAAGCCCTGGACTACGGCATGGTGGCCGTCAACTCCGGCATCCTGTCCAACGAGGCCGCGCCATTCGGCGGCGTCAAGCAGTCCGGCCTGGGCCGTGAGGGCTCCAAATACGGCATCGAGGACTATGTGGAAGTGAAATACGTGCTGCTGGGCGGCATCGACGGCTGACGCCCTGGCCGCTTCCGGACATCGCTGCCGGAATGTCGCTGCCCGATCCCGGGTTATCGGGCAGCGCGTCAAAAAATGTGTAGTAGAGTCAAATCCACCTGCCGGGCCGGACATTTCCACTAGAAAGCACCGCATCGCAGCAGGAAAGGCCCAAGCCCTTTCACGGCTCACCGCGCCCGGCCATCGTGGAGAAAATCATGGCCCTACCCCCACATGCCCAGAAGAAGCACACTGGCATCAAGCTCGCGCTCTACATCAATTACTTCGTCTTCGCCATCCTGCTCAACAGTGTCGGCATCGTCATCAAGCAGTCGCTCGACAACTATGGCGTGACCGAGACACAGGCCAGCATCCTGGAAGCCTTCAAGGATCTGCCCATCGCCATCGTCTCCTTCCTGGTGGCGTCTTTCCTGCCCAAGTTCGGCTACAAGAACAGCATGTTGCTGGGCCTGGCCATGGTGTTCTGCGCCTGCCTGGCCATGTATTTCGGCAACAGTTTCGACAGTGCCAAGATCCTGTTCGCCACCATCGGCGTGTCTTTCGCGTTCATCAAGGTCTCGGTGTACTCGATGATCGGGCTCTTCACCCATTCCAAGGAAGAGCACAACAGCTTCATGAGTTCCATCGAAGGCTTCTTCATGGTGGGCATCGCATCAGCCTATTTCCTGTTCCCGGCCTTCTTCGACACCCAGAACCATGACGCCTGGCTGCGCGTCTACCTGCTGCTGGCAGGCCTCATCGCCCTGGCCTTCCTGCTGCTGCTCTTCTCGCGTGTGGATGTTCCCATCCCGAATAACGAAGGCAGCCTGAAGGACGATTTCACCGGCATGATCCGGCTGATAGCGCTGCCACTTGTACTGTTCTTCGTGCTCAGCGCCTTCCTGTTCGTGATGGTGGAACAGGGCATCATGACGTGGCTGCCCACCTTCAACCAGAACGTGCTGTCGCTCAATCCCACCCTCAGCGTGCAGATGGCCAGCATCCTGGCGTTGTCACTGGCACTGGGGCGTTTCGCCGCCGGCCAGATCGTCAAGTACATCTCATGGGTGACGCTGCTCACCCTGTGCCTGCTGGCGGCCATGGCCATCGTCGCCTTCGTGCTTCCGCAGGCGCTCACCTACCATTCCGATCCCATCCACAGCGTCATCGACATCCCCCTCATCGGCTATGTCTTCCCCCTGATCGGACTGTTCATCTCGCCGGTGTATCCGCTCATCTCCTCGGCCACGCTGTCGGCGCTCCCGCAGCGCATGCACAGCGCCATGACCGGCATGATCGTCATCTTCTCGGCCCTGGGCGGCACGCTGGGCTCGCGGATCATCGGCATGCTGTTCGAACACGTGGGCGGCGCGCAGGCGTTCTACTTCATGATCGTCCCGATCACGCTGCTGATCATCACCCTGTGGCTGCTCAATCGCAGCATCAACCGCTACGAGGCCGCCCACCCCGCGGAGCAGCCTGCCGACTGATTCCGGCGGACGCGGACGCCATGTTCCAGCCCGGCAGCAAATCGCGCCGGGCTGCACCCACATGAACACATACGCAAACACCAGAGGGACACCATGAAACTGCACATCGACCGCGATGCCACCCTGAAGGCACTGCTGGCCCAGGAAGACACCGACGGCAGCAGGACCATCACCATCGAGGACAAGGGACCGAAGCACTTCGTCGTGCGCGGAACAGACGGCAGCACGCTGGACGTGAAGGGAACCTACCTCCTGGCCAACCTGCTGCAGGAACTGTGGCTGTCCACCGACGGCACGATCGACAGCGACCGCGTGACGATGAAGCCGTTGGCGCGCATCGACCATCTGATGCGCCACCATTATTGGCAGGTGCTCACACGTCGCATCGACGAGGGGGGCCTGCTGAAGACCCTGGCTGACGAGAAGCGCGAGAGCAACCGGAAATACCTGTACGTGCCCGAGGCCGATCCTGACGCCCTGGCCTATTACCGCAAGATCACCGCCGGGCACGACGACATCGATGTGGTGCCGCTACCCGCCATGCGCAGTGCGCAATACCTGGAGAGCATCGAGGACCGGCCCGGCCTGCTGACACTGAAGGTGGATGCCGCCACCGGGCAGCCTGCGCCCTACGTGGTACCGGGCGGCCGCTTCAACGAAATGTACGGCTGGGACAGCTACTTCATCGCGCTGGGACTGATGGAACACGACCAGTACGAACTGGCCCGGGGCATGCTGGAGAACATGGCCTACCAGATCAAGTACTACGGCCGCATGCTCAATGCCAACCGCAGCTACTACCTGAGCCGCTCGCAGCCGCCCTTTTACACCCCCTACCTGCGCGCCTTCCTGGACACCTGGGGCGACCGCATGCCCGAAGCGTGGATCCGCGAACATCTGGGCATTGCCATCGACGAATACGAGCACGTCTGGATGAATCCGGCGACGCACCTCACCGGCACAGGCCTGTCGCGCTACTACGGTGAAGGCAAGGGTCGGCCGAAGGAGACCGAGCCGGGCCACTTCGATTTCGAGCTGAAGAAGTATGCCGACCGCCACGGACTGGACGTGCGCGAATTCGAACGCCGCTATGACAGCGGCGAAATCGTCGAACCAGCACTGGATCAGTATTTCGTGCATGACCGCAGCATGCGCGAGAGCGGACTGGATACCACCACCCGCTTCGACAATTGCTGCGCCAGCCTGGCCTGCGTTGACCTCAACAGCATCCTGTACCGGGTCGAGGTCGACCTGGCCGCCATGACGGACATGTACTTCGCCGGCGAATTTTCCTGGCGGGGCCGCCAGTACTCCACCGCCTACTGGCGCAACCAGGCCGAGCACCGCCGACAGCTGATGAAGAAATACCTGTGGAACGATGCTGACGGCACCTGGTACGACTACAACATCGACACCGGCCGCCAGCAGCCCTTCGTGTCGGCCAGCAACCTGCTTCCCCTGTGGGCTGGCAGTGCCACGCCCGACGAGGCCCGTCGCGCCGTGGCCTCGCAGCTGCCGAAACTGCTGCACAGCGGTGGCATCGCCTCCACTGGCCCCATCAGCAAGACGCAGCCCGGCCCCGAGCGGCAATGGGACGCCCCGTATGGCTGGGCGCCGCACCAGATCATGATCTGGGAGGGACTGAAGCGCTACGGCTTCGAGGCCGAGGCACAACAGGCCACCATGGCCTGGCTGCGCATGCTGGTGCGCGCCGCCGTGGAATACAACGGGCTGATCACCGAGAAATTCAACGTCGAAAAGGAATCCCACAAGGTGGATGCCGAATATGGCAACGTGGGCGCGCGCTTTGAATACGTGCCCGCCGGCGGCTTCGGGTGGACCAACACCTCGTTCCTGCTGGGCCTTCACTACCTGACCGACATCCAGAAAGCCGAGCTGGACGCCCTGGCTGGAGACTAAGGCATCAGGGATATCCCCTACCCGCCTCGGTTCGCCCCCCTTGCCGAGGCGGCAGAATGAAAGTCGGGCTAGACTGCACGAGCCCGGGCAGCATTCCCTGCCCCGAACTCATTTCCCCCATCATGATCACCCCCTCCTCCCACCACAACGTCGATGTCATCGTCCTGGGTGCCGGCATCGTCGGCGTCAGCGCGGCACTGGCCCTGCAGGCGCAGGGCAAGCGGGTCTGCCTGGTGGACCGACAGGAACCCGGCCACGGCACCAGCTTCGGCAATGCCGGGCTCATCGAGCGCGCCAGCCTGGTGCCCTACGCCTTCCCGCGCCAGCCCGGCGAACTTCTGCGCCATGCCAGCAACCGTCACAGCGCGCTGCGCCTGCAATGGCGATCACTGCCCTGGTATGCCGGCTGGCTGTGGCGCTACTGGCGGGAATCCGCCCCCGCCCGGCTGGCGCAGGCCACCGAGGACATGCGCCCGCTCATCGAGCTGTGCGTGACCGAGCACCAGCCGCTCATCAGCGCGGCCAACCTGCACGACATCGTCCGCGATAGCGGCTGGATCGAGCTGGTGCGCGGCCAGAAGGCCTTTGCCGAGCTTTCGCGCCAGGCGCAGGACGACGCTCACCGCTGGGGCCTGAACATCGAGGTGCTGCCCGACAACGCCCTGCGCGCCTGCCTGCCCGGCCTGCGTCCTGAAGGCGGCATCACCGGCGGCATCCACTGGCAGGCCCCCTGGACCGTGCAGTCGCCCGTGCGGCTGGTGGAAGGCTACGCGGGGCTCTTCCGCTCGCGCGGCGGCCAGTTCATCCACGCCGATGCCATGGCGCTGCAGCAGACCGAGCAAGGCTGGCGGCTGCCGCTGCCCGACAGCACCGAACTGCATGCCAGCGACGTCGTGCTGGCACTGGGCGCCGACACGGGCACCCTGGCCGAACGCTTCGGCTACCGGCTGCCGCTGCGTCCCAAGCGCGGCTACCACCTGCATTTCCGCATCGACGACGCGCACCCGGCTCCGTCCTTCCCGGTCTGCGACCGGGACTCGGGCTTCGTGCTGGCCGAGATGAACGACGGCGTGCGCCTGACCACCGGCGTGGAACTGGCCCTGCCCGACGCGCCGCCCAACGACAGCCAGGCCCGTCAGGCCACCCACATCGCCCGACAGTTCTGGCCCCTGGGCGAGGAAGTGGAAAGCGAGCCCTGGATGGGAAGGCGCCCCTGCACGCCCGACATGCGCCCCATCATCGGACCGGCACCGCACCATCGCGGCCTGTGGTTCGACGTGGGCCATGCCCACCACGGTCTCACGCTGGGCCCCGTCAGCGGCCGGCTGCTGGCCGAGCTGATGACCGGACAGCAGCCGTTCACCGATCCGTCGCCCTATTCGGTGCAGCGCCTCCTCTGAATCATGCCTGCTCCCGCCGGGGATCCTGGGCCGCGACCACCTCCGTGCACCAGGGTCGGGAAGGATGCCCCGGCAGATCCGATCCACATCCCATTGCCACCATCATGAAACAGTTCGATGCCGAACAATGCCGGGCCGCCCTGCCCTTTCGCACGCTGATCCCCGCACTGCGCGAGGCCTTTGCCCAGGGGGCCACCGTACCGCTGCGTCACACCCATGCCATCGAAAGCCAGGGCGTGCACGGCACCACGCTCATCATGCCCGCCTGGAACGAGCAGGGCTTCTTCGGCGTGAAGACCATCAACATCTTCCCCGGGAACGGTGCCCAGGGACTGCCCGGCCTGCACGCCACCTACGTGCTGTACAGCGCCACCACCGGCGTGCCGCTGGCCCTCATCGACGGTGACGCCATCACCGCACGCCGCACGGCCGGCGCTGCCGCATTGGGCGCCGACCTTCTGGCACGCAAGGATGCCAGGCGACTGCTCGTGGTAGGCGCTGGCCGCATTGCGGCACTGCTGCCTGCGGCCATGCGCGCCGTGCGCGACATCGAGCACATCGACATCTGGAACCCCCGTCCGGTGCGAGCTGCCGTGCTGGCCGAGACCCTGCGCAAGCAGGGCGTGCCCAACGTCCATCCGCTGGACGGCACCCCGGCATCGCTGGAAGCCGCCGCCCGACAGGCCGACATCATCAGCTGCGCCACCCTCTCGGAAGAGCCCCTCATCCAGGGCAGCTGGCTGCGCCCCGGCACCCACCTGGACCTGGTGGGCAGCTTCAAGCCCAACATGGTCGAGGCCGCTGCCGACTGCTTCATCGGCAACGAGGTCTTCGTGGATACCGACGAAGCCCCCACCAAGTCCGGCGACCTGCTCAAGGCCTTCGACACCGGCCGCTTCAGCGCCAGCGACATCCGCGCCGACCTGCAGGCCCTGTGCCGTGGCCAGCACCCGGGTCGCACCAACGATCAGGCCATCACCGTCTTCAAGGCCGTGGGCAGCGCCCTGGAAGACCTGACCGCAGCCGTGCTGGTCTACAAGGCCGGCTGAATCCGACCAGGGGCCTGTCGGAGGCCCTACCGGACGCATCTCCCGGGCGACTTTCACCCGCCCGGGCTCCCTGCAGGCCAATTCGTTAAAATGGTTTGCTGTCTCTGACATCCCCCGGGGAAGGCGTGGCCGGAAAGCTCCTGCCGGATGGCTGCCTCCCCGATGCTGCCTTTCGGGCCCCTTTCCGGAACCCATGCCATGAAACTGCACCGCCTTCCCGCCCTGCTGCCGCTGCTTGCCAGCAGTCTTTCCGCCGGCAGCCTGCTCTGGGCCACCAGCGCCCAGGCCGCCGCTGCCCAGCCAGCGGACGATGCCGCAGACGCCCAGACCCGCTGCAGCAACCTGAAGGAAGTGGAGCTGCCCGACGTGGTCATCCAGCGCGTGAAGTGGGTGCAGCGCGGCGGTCTGGCCCAGGACCCCAACTCGGCCTTCACCGGCGCCTCGGGCCAGACGCTGCAGGCCGAGGAGCATTGCGTGGTGCGCGGCGAGATCGAGCCCCGCACCGGCGCTGATGGTCGTCACTACGGCACCCAGTTCGAGCTGCGCCTGCCCGCCCGCTGGAACCACAAGTTCCTGTTCCAGGGCGGCGGCGGCACCGACGGCTTCGTGGCCGATGCCCTGGGCCGCATTCCCACCCGGGGCAGCTCGGCCCCGCCGGCGCTGCTGCGCGGCTATGCCGTGGTGAGCATGGACGGCGGCCACCAGGGCCGTGACACCCTCTTTGGCAAGGACCAGCAGGCCCGGCTGGACCTGGCCTACGCCTCCACCGGCAAGGTGGTGGCTACCACCCGCCAGCTCATCCAGGCCATGTACCACAGCGCCCCGAAGCGCAGCTACTTCATGGGCTGTTCCAACGGCGGACGCGAGGCCATGATGGCCGCCATGCGCTACCCGCTGCAGTTCGACGGCGTGGTGGCCGGCAACCCGGGCTTCCGGCTTTCGCGTGCCGCCATCGCTCAGTCGTGGGACAACCAGCAGTTCCTGAAGGCCGCCCCCGTCAATGAACAGGGCGAGCGGATCTTTGCCAACGCCCTCACCCAGAAGGACATGGATGCCGTGGTGGCCGGCGTGCTGGAGCGCTGCGATGCCCTGGACGGCCTGAAGGACGGCCTGGTCAACGCCTGGGAACGCTGCGACTTCAAGCCCCGGATGGTGGAAAAGGATATCGGCAAGGAGAAGGTGGCCCTGCTGGAAGCCGTCTTTGGCGGCGCACGCACCAGCAAGGGCGAGCCCCTCTATGCCAGCTGGCCGTGGGATGCCGGCATCAACAGCGGCAACTGGCGCGGCTGGAAACTGGGTGACTCCCAGACTGCCACCCCCAACGCCCGCAACATCGTGCTGGGCGCCATGTCGCTGCCGCACTACTTCATGACGCCCTACCAGGCCGAATTCGACACCTTCAAGGTGAACTTCGACACCATCCTGCCGCTCACCCTGCAGACCGGCGCCCTCAACGACGCCGTGGCCACCGACCTGACCACCTTCAAGGCGCGCGGCGGCAAGATGATCATCTTCGAAGGCGTCTCCGACCCCGTCTTCTCGGCCAACGACCTGCGCGACTGGTACCGGCAGCTGCAGCACGACACCCCGGGCACCCAGGACTTCGCCCGCCTCTTCATGGTGCCCGGCATGACCCACTGCGGCGAGGGCAACGCGCTGGACGATTTCGACCCGCTCACCGCTCTGGAGAACTGGGCCGAGAAGGGTGAGGCCCCGGCCAGCATCATCGCGCAGGGCCGCGCCTTCCCCGGCAAGACCCAGCCGCTGTGCCCGTACCAGCGAGTGGCTACCTATCGCGGCGAAGGTGACGAGAACAACGCCGAGAGCTTCAGCTGCCAGTAAGCATCAGCCCATCCCCAGGGGGCGGACGAAGGCCCCGAAAACCGTGGCATGCGTCGGGCCTGATTCATTCCCGGCATGCCGCCCCCTGCGCAGTGCATGACCATCTTCGCCGTGTGCATGATGGTGCACTGACCGCTCATTGCGATTGAGAATCCGCAATGACGGCAGCCCACAGGACGCGCAGCATGGGGCTTCCGCCAACCGATACAGGAGCCCCTCATGAGCAAGATCCTCAACCTGTCCGATAAAATCGCCCTGATCGATTCGCCCGATTTCGAGCTGGGCAAGTACATCTACCTGGGCCAGGTGCGAACCGAAGATGGTGCCACCGCCGTTGTGTCGGTCGCCTACAAGGCCAACTATGCCGCACGCAAGCTGAAGGAAAACTTGCAGACACTCAAGCCCGGCACGAAGATCGTGCAGTGCTACCTGCGCAAGGTGCGCGTGGGCGAGACCGATGACTGCGGCAAGATCCCGCTGGATTGCTGAACTGACCGTGCCGCCATGGTCGGGGTATGCACCGACATTGCACGGTGGGAACACGGAAAGATGCGCTTCCCAAGCACCCCTCCCATGGATAATTTCGCCTTGACCGGAAATAGTTCCGCCCCCGAATAACGGGACTCACCCAACGACTGCTCGTCTGCCCACGGCCGCCACTAGAATGCCGCGATCCTTATCCACAAGGAGCGCGTCATGCACGCCGAAGCCAATCCGTTTGCTGCTGCCGAATTCGCCGACAACCCCGAGCCGCGCTGCCCCTGCCTTCTGCTGCTGGATGTCTCCGGCTCCATGGCGGGCGGCAAGATCGAGGAACTCAACGCCGGCCTGCAGGCCTTCGAGGAAGAGCTGAAGTCCGACAGCCTCAGCGCCAAGCGCGTGGAAGTGGCCATCGTCACCTTCGGCCCCGTGCTGGTCGCGCAAGACTTCACCAGCGCCAGCCAGTTCCAGGCCCCCCGGCTGCAGGCGCAGGGCCTCACCCCCATGGGTCAGGCCATTGAGGAAGGCATCGACCTGCTGCGCCAGCGCAAGGCGCTGTACCGCCAGAGCGGCATCACCTACTACCGTCCGTGGATCTTCCTCATTACCGACGGCGCCCCCACCGACAGCTGGCGGCAGGCTGCGCAGGTCATTGCCAGTGGCGAAGCGCGCAAGGAATTCGCCTTCTATGCCGTGGGCGTGGACGATGCCGACATGGACCAGCTGCGCCAGCTGGCCGTGCGTGATCCCCTGAAACTTAAAGGCCTGGCCTTCCGTGAGCTGTTTGCGTGGCTGTCCAGCTCGCTGAGTTCCGTCTCGCGCTCCAACCCCGGCGACGCCGTGCCGCTGGAAAACCCCACCGGCCCGAAAGGCTGGGGCAGCATCGCCTGACCCACTCGATTGCCCAGCCTCCCGCACGCCAGCCTGATGACCATGAAACACTGGTCCTGGATAGCGGCCTCCAGCACAGGGACTTCACACCTGAAGCACAACCTGCCACTGCAGGATGCCCAGGCCTGCACCGTTGTGCCCGTCAACATCGACAGCCGTACCGGCAACGCAGAATGGTTCGTAGCCGTTACATGCGACGGCGCCGGCAGCGCCAGCCACGGGCGGCAGGGAGCCATCATCACCTGCCGCACGCTGCGCGAGGCTGCACGCCGCCACCTGGCGGCGGCATCAGCGCCCAGTGCATCATCCCCGCAAGAATCCCGGCTGACCGCATCCGCCCTGCCTTCGGCAGACACCGTGCGGACATGGGCCGACGAAGCACGCCAGCGCATCCGTGCGGCCGCAGAAAGACGTGGCCTTTTTGCACGCGACTTTGCCTGCACGCTGGTTCTGGCCCTGTCCAACGGACAGGAAACGCTGGTGGCCCATATTGGTGATGGCGGCATCGTGGCACGCCTGGCCGACGGTGGAACCTGGCAGGCGCTTTCCTGGCCGGACCATGGCGAATACGCGTCCACCACGCGCTTTGTCACTGACGAGCCGCCCGCGCCCCTGCGCACGCACATCACCCGTCAGCCCATTGATGCACTGGCGCTGTTTTCCGATGGCATAGAACGCATGGTGCTGGACATGGCCACGCAGACCCCGTTTGCGCGGTTCTTCTCCACCATGGCCGCCCCGCTGCCCAAAGAACCCGGCAAGGCGCACACCCTGTCCTGCCAGCTGAAAGCCTACCTGGACAGCGAGGCCGTCAACAGCCGCACGGACGACGACAAGACGCTGGTCATGGCCGTACTGCACTCTGAACCATCCACCCAACTCAAAACATAAGCCACCAAACAAGACAGACACCATCACGAAGCCACCTTGCTAACCGAACCCGGGCCCTGAGACCTTGCAAGATGCTCTTTCCCGGCACAGAACACCCCCCATCCCAGAGACACCCCACCGCCCATGACCTCCCGTGCCGATCACGAGAAAGACCCTGCCTACGGTCTGAAGCTGCGTCTGGGCAGTGGCCGTCGGCTGAAGCTGGGTGGACGACTGGGTCGAGGCGGCGAAGGCAGCGTCTACGCTGCCGCCAACCGACGCAACCATGCGGTGAAGCTCTACAAGGCGCCTGACAAACCGCAACTGGCCACCAAGATTGCTGCCATGGTGGATGCCGGCCTGGCCCGACAATCGCCCTTTGCGGCCTTTCCCGTGGATGTGGTGCACACCCAGGACGGTGCCTTTTCCGGCTTCCTGATGAAAGCCGTGCGCGACCGTCGCCCTCTGCATGACCTGTACGCCCCCGGCGCGCGCAAGCAGCATTTTCCGGACATCGACTATCGCTTTCTGGCGCGCACCGCCACCAACATTGCGCGTGCTGTTGCCTCCATCCACCACACCGGCTGCGTCATTGGTGACATCAACCCCTCCGGCATGCTGGTGGCAGACGACGCCACCGTCGCCCTGGTGGATGCCGACAGCTTCCAGTTCAGCCATGGCGGACAGCAGTTCCTGTGCGCCGTGGGCGTGCCGGACTACACCCCACCTGAACTGCAGGGCCAGTCCTTTCACGGCGTGGTACGCACCCAGCAGCACGACGCCTTCGGCCTGGCCGTCATCCTCTTCCAGGTACTGATGATGGGGCGCCACCCCTTTGACGGCGTCCCCGACACCGGCGAAGCCCCGCCCATGGGCGAGCGCATCCAGAGACGCCTCTACCCGCATATCCCGGAGCGCCCCACCGGCATGCAGCCCCCACCCGGCCTGCCCGCCCTGACGGAATTTTCTGGCACACTGGCCGACCTGTTTGCCCGCGCCTTCACCACCCAGGGCAACACCCCACGCCCCGACGCCCTACAATGGGTGACGGCGCTGGAACACTTCGAGAAAAATCTGCGTCGCTGCCGCGCAGATCGTCGCCACCACTACCCCCGCGAATCCACCACCTGCCCCTGGTGCCAGATGGAAGAACAACTAGGCAACCAACTGTTTCTGCGCCCAGGCCAGGTCAGCCCCACAGCCCACACCGCCCCTGCACCGGCCAACCTGACCCAGAAGCGCTTCCGGAGCAAACGCCCCCGACGCTTCATCATGAGGCTGGCAATCACCGCCGCCGTGGCGCTGGGCGTCTACCACCTGGTCGCCAGCTACCTGGCCAGCCTGTCGCCCACCCAGATACTGGCCAACCAGGCCAAACAGCACCTCCCCACCTGGGTGACCGGCACCCACCAGAAGCTGCAACCCAAACTGGACGCAGCGCGCCAGCAAGGCCAGCACTGGGTCGACAGCGCCAAGGAGGCCCTGCCGGACCTGTCCACGACCGGCAAGTGGATCAAGGGACTCTGGCAGTCCGAGAGCCCAGATGACAGCCAACCCCCAGCGCACGCAACACGCAAGCAGCAGGATAAGACCGATGACACTGCCCCTGCCCACAGCCGGGGCCCCGCACTGACCATCACCGACAAGGTCATGGAAATGCAACGCGTGCTGCGCCGCCAGGGCTACCCCGTCCCCCTGAATGGCAGCTTCGACGCCGCCACCCGACGCTACGCCGCCGACTACCTGGCCAGCATCAGCGGAGAGCCCACGCCGGAGAACCTGAGTGTGCGGGAGTTTTACTTGAGGTTTGAGGGGGTGAGGTAGCAGCGCAAAGTGCGTGGACGTCTTCGAGATAAGGTAGCCGCGAACCACTCGGTCAGCCGCATCTGCTTGGTAGGAAGCGATTGTCCGGCTATTGTTGGCATTACACAAAAAAAACACAGACCGTGAGTCTAACTTGCCATTAGAACAAACCTCCTCTATCCTACATAGCAAAATGCAAAAGACTGGGGCGATCTCATGACCGAAATCATTCTT
>CAUVLK010000027.1:0-13258 GCA_963552635.1 uncultured Lautropia sp.
CGCCGCCGCATAGAAGCCGCCGATGGCACCGCGCGTCAGCACCAGCCCGGCAAAGACCAGCCCGACACTCATCGGCACACGCATGGCTGCCACCAGCCAGCCGCTCATGGCGCAGTAGCTCACGAAGAAGCCGGCAAAGCCGGTGAGCATCACGGCACGACGGCCCTGGCGGTCGCTGCGCCTGCCCCAGACCGGCGACATCAGCATCCACAGCACACCGCTGACCGTGACGGACATGCCCGCCTGCCACGGCGCCAACCCCAACTGGCGCGACAGCGAGCCGACGATGGAGACAAAGGCCATCATCGCCATGGTGCCGCACATGTAGGCAAACAGGATCGGGCGCAGCGTGAAGGCTCGGCCAGCCGGCCCTGCCGGAGGTCCCCCCGCATCGGGTGCTGGCGACGGGGTACGCTCGGAAACGGAAGATGGCGCGGCTTCAGGCATGACGAGGGGCTGGCTCGAAAGGGACGGCAGGACACTGCCCGGCCGACGGCACATCGTCCGCAACCATGGCAGGCGCTTCGCGCATTATGAGCCCGCTCCTGAAAGCGGCCCGGCAAATCCACATCGGCAACGGAAGCAACGTCCGAAGACCTCCGTTCCGTCCGTGATTCCGGGATCGGGCACAGGCACTGCGCTTCCGGCCCGGCGCTGGTTGTCCGATCGAGCACGGTTCCGCGACGGGTACGTTCGGGTGGTGGCCCATCAGGGCTTCCCCTAAGACAGCCGGGTGTCGCTTGCACAATTCATGCCAGCCCACGGACAATGGAGCCACATAATCATTCACATGACATGGAGATCCCGCTTCTGCCGGGCCTTCATGCAAGGAGACCCCCATCATGCTGCAAAGCTTCAGGAACCGGAGCGACTATCCGTTCTGGTTCGAGGTCGCACCACTTCTGCTGACCACGGCCATCCTGATGGTGCAGTTCTTCATCTTCAAGGACTACACGCCGCACATCCCGCTGGTCATCGGCATCTGCATCACCGGGCTCTTCATGTCGCTCAAGGGCAGGAAATGGATCGACATGGAACACAACATGTACCGGGTCATGAAGGTGGCGCTGCCCACGATGATCATCATCATGTGCGTGGGCATGGTCATCGCCAGCTGGATCGCCGCCGGCACGGTGCCCACCATCCTGGACTTCGGTCTGGGCATGCTCAGTCCACGCATCTTCCTGCCCGCCACCTGCATCCTGGCCACGGTGGTTTCGCTGGCCACCGGCACGTCCTGGGGTACCGTGGGCACCGTCGGCCTGGCCATCATGGGCATTGCCCAGGCGCTGGGCGTGCCGGAATACTGGGCGGCCGGCGCCGTGGTCTCGGGTGCCTTCTTCGGTGACAAGATGTCGCCGCTGTCGGACACCACCAACCTCACCCCGGCCGTGGCCGGCACCGATCTCTGGAGCCACATCCGGTCGATGCTCACCAACACCATCCCCGCCTATGCGCTCACGATCATCATCTACACCTGGGTGGGCATGGACTACGGCACCGGTAGCGGCATGGGCAGTCTGGAAATGCGCGAGACCATCCAGAACACGGTCCAGAGCAACTTCCAGCTGGGCTGGGTCACGCTCATCCCGCCGGTCGTGGTCATTTACATGGGCTTTCGCAAATATTCGGTGATGGGCACGCTGTGCACCGGCATCTTCATCGGTGCGCTCATCGCGGTGTTCTACCAGGGCGTGAGCCTCGACAAGGTATCCGGCATCCTGATGAACGGCTACACCGCCTCCACCGGCCAGGAATACGTCGACAAGCTGCTCACCAAGGGCGGCATCCTCAACATGGGCTGGGTCATCACCATGATGTTCCTGTCGCTCGCCTTCGTGGGCGTGCTGGAAGCCTATGGCACCTTCCACGCCATCCTGCTCAAGATCAACAAGGTCATCGCCTCACGCTTCTCGCTGGTGCTCACCTCGGCCGGCTCGGTGCTGACCGTGGGCGTGGTGGCTGGCGAGGTCTACACCTCGCTGGTGCTGCCTGGCCGCCTGATGAAGTCCAAGTATGCCGAGATGGGTTATGACCGCGCCATCCTGTCCCGCACCATCGAGGACTGGGGTACGCTGGTCTCGCCGCTCATTCCCTGGAACAACGGCGGCGCCTTCGTCACCAGCACGCTGGGTATCAGCACCTTCATCTACGCCCCGTTTGCCCTGTTCTGCTGGCTCTCGCCGCTCATCGGGCTGATCTATGCCGCCCTGGGCTGGTTCACGCCCCTCGATCCGAAAGGCCCGCAGAAGATCGAGGAAGAGGAGATGGAGGACATCGCCGACGAGGTGGAAGACTACATGGTCTGACCAGCAGCATGCTGGAAATCGCCAGACGACGAAACGGGTGCAGGGTTCTTCCTCCCTGCCTCGTGCTGATCATTCAGGGACATGCCGAATGCCAAGAGCAGTTCCCAAGGGCGAATTCCACCTCACTATGTGGGCTTAACACCTTCCGGCCGTGGCAACAAACATCCCTGAACTTTCCAGCCATGGGAGCAGATGTTCTTAACACCTTCTGGCCATGGCAACAAGCCACAAAATGGAAGGTGCACCATCACAGAAGCGGGGACTTAGCATGAGAGGCTACCTTGCAGACTGAAATACTCATGTGGTTGAAACATACAGGCCATCCTCAGATATCTTCTCCCTGGTTCCAGACCCTGCGATGGGGCAAGTCGCCTCACGACGCACATCTTTTCGCGCTGCCCTACGCAGGCGGATCCGCCACCGCCCTGCGCTCCCTGAAGGAAGTCATCCATCCCGACATTCACCTTCACATCGCCACCCTGCCCGGCCGGGGAAGCCGCTTCGGTGAGCCGGCGCTGCACGACATCACCACCATCGTCCGGGCTCTGACCGATGCCATCGAACAGCACCACCCCGAGCGCTTCGTCATCTTCGGACACAGCATGGGTGGCCTGCTGGGCTTCGAGATCTGCCAGGAGCTGACCCGACGCGGTCGCGCTTTGCCAACAGCCCTGGTCACATCCGGCACACGCGCGCCCCACCTGTTCGCCAAGGATCGCGAGATCACCCACGACCTGCCGAGGGACGCCTTCATCGCCCACCTGCGCAAGCTTGCGGGCACGCCTCCGGAAGTCCTTGCACACCCCGAGCTGATGGAACTGATGCTACCCATGCTGCGCTGCGACTTCAGGCTGTGCCAGACCTATCAGTTCAAGCCCAATGAACCGCTCAATGTTCCGCTGCTGGTGCTCTCTGGCAGCGAAGACGATGGAGTGAACGGTGACAGAATACGCGAGTGGCGCATCCACACACGCTGCGGATGCAGGTTCCACGAGTTTTCCGGAGGGCACTTCTTCCTGCATGATCACTGGCCGGAGATCGGGGAGATGCTGAATCTGCTGCTGGGCGTGCAGAAGGCGGTTCCGGCTCCCGCTTCGGTCGCCGAGTCGCAGCACTGACGTGCAGGGCATTCCCACCACATGCGGCCTGCCCCGATGGCGCATCGCCCACCGGGGCAGTTCGTCAGCCCGCCAGTCCCTCAGTTCTGCTCCTTGAAGGTCGGCACGTAGAACACGCGACCATAACGGCGCCAGCTGCCGGATTCCCCGAAGCTGGAGCGGGTGCTGTAGCCCAGATACCAGCCATCACGCATGCGGTAGAACTCGTTGACCGCCTGGGCGCCGCGCTGCGGGTAGCGCAGCACATGGAAGACGACGTGCTCGCGCGTCCAGCCGTTGCCCAGCCAGGGGTTGATGCTGAACAGGTAGCGGGCGGTACCGTCCGCGCCGCGGGCCAGGTAGCGATACACCGGCACGGTGTTGCGCTGCGGCTTGGCGTAGGCGTAGAAAGCCAGCTCCTGACGGGTCCATTCGCCGCTCACCGACGCATCGGCACTGTACACATAGCGCAGGTCGCCATCACCGCCCGGGGCCACGTAGCGATACACACGCACCAGGTTGGCGGCTGCCAGCGCGGCATCCCGTTCGGCCTGGGCATCACGCAGCGTCACCTGCACACGAGCCGAGACGGCCGAGGTGTTGCCGGCGCCATCCACCGCTTCCACCGTGTAGCTGTAGTCGCCGGGCTTCAGGTCGCGGTCGATGAGGCTCTCGGTCTGCAGCAGGTTGGGCGTGATGTCCATGCCGTCGCGACGGACGCGGTAGCCGGCCAGGCCCGAGCCACCCGCATCACTGGATTTGCCCCAGGAAAGCTGCACGGCATCATTGCCCTGGGCCTGGGCATGCACGCCACCCGGCACGGAGGGCGCCTCGGTGTCACGCGGTGCTTCCGGCTCCTTCTGGGCGCGGCTGCTGGGTACATGGAAGATGTGGCCAGCGAATTCCCAGCCACTGCCTGCGCTGTTGCCGGCCGTGGCGTAGTTCAGGTACCAGCCACCTTGCACCTTCTTGTACTCGTCCACGCCCGTGCGGCCTTCGCCGGGCTGGTTGTACGCGTAGAAGGCGATGCCTTCACGCAGCCAGCCTGCCGAACGCAGCGAACCGTCGGTGGTGTACTTGTAGCGCGCCTTGCCGCCCGTGGTAGCCGAATAGCGATACACAGGCACCGTGTTGTTCTTCTGGGTGGCATAGGCCAGGAAGGCCTCGCCCTGGCGAACCCACTCGCCGCCCAGGGCCGGGTCCGGGCTGTAGCGGTAGCGCAGGCTGGTACCGTCATTGGCCGCATAGCGGTAGATGGGCACCACGTCCGGGTCGACCGTGGCCTGGCCCGCCACGTTCACGCGCACGATCTTCGAGATGGAAGGCGTGCCGGCCTCGTTCAGGATGAACACCATGTAGTAGCCGGGGGGCGTGTCGTTCACGTTGGACGGCAGCTTGGCCACCAGGCGGTTGCCTTCGCGGCGGAACGACAGCTCGATGAAGCGCTGGTTCATGTTGAACGAGTGCGTGACCGAGCCGGTGGCCACCATCGTCACGCGACGGATGGTGTCGGCCTGGGCGGATTCCAGCACCATGCTGCCACCGGGCTGCACCACCATCGGTGCCTTGTCCAGCGTGGGACGCTGGGCCGGCGTGCCGTCGGCGTTGTACAGATAGGCCGGGTAGTAGACCTCGGCGTTCAGGTTGCTCTCCGGGCCATAGGCGCCACCACCGCCGGTGAACAGCGAGCCGTCAGGCAGCAGCGTGGCGGTGGAGTGGTAGAGGCGCATGCGCTTCTGCGACGGGCCGCGCGTCCACACACCGGTCTTCGGGTTCCAGAATTCCAGGTGGTAGATGGGATTGCGCGCCGTGGCCTTGTGGAAGTCGAAGTACTCGGCGCCCCCGCTGATGACGACCGTGCCATCAGCCAGCACGGTGCTGTTGTGCCACATGCGGGTGTTGCTCATGGTGCCGGCATCGGTCACCACCGGCTTCTCGCCGCGGATGTCGATGATGGCAGCGCGGTTGCCCAGTGCCTCGGTCAGCAGGATGCGGCCCGGCTCGAACATGACGGCCGAACCTTCCCAGTCGGACTTGTAGTTCAGCGTGCCCAGGTCGGTGCGGGAGCCATTGCCGTCCAGCTTCATCCGGTACATCTGGGACCTGGAGAAGCCGAAGATGTTGCCGTCGGGGGCCACCCAGTTGCGCGGATAGTCCTCGCGCAAGTCGGAGGTGGTGATGCCGGACAGCAGGAAGTTGCTGTCGTCGTTGCGACGGATCTCGGGGTGGTCGTTGCCGCCCTTGCCGCCCTGCACGAAGACTTCGCCGTTGGGCAGCGTGGTGGCAGTGGCGTACCAGCGCTTGCGCTGCATCTTGGCAGCCGCCTCGATGGTGTTGCTGCCCGGACGGAAGATGGTCGTGTCGTTGATGGGCTGGTTGATGCTGCGGCCGCGAGCATCGCTGTAGATGTCACCGCCGGCGATGAACACGTCACCGGTCAGCGGCAGCACGACCTGGGCCGAGCAGAAGATGTCGGTCTGGGTGGTATTGGGCAGCGTGAGGTGGGAGGCGTCGTCACCGCCCAGCGTCGGATCCCAGACGTCGTAGTAGAACTTGGCACCCTGCTCACCCCGGTCGGTCGAGCCATAGGTCATCACGCGGCCATCAGGCAGCACCACGGCGTGGATGGGGATGAAGGCCCACTTCATCTGACCACCCCAGGCACCTTCGGTGGCGGCCTTGGCGGCTACGGGCAGCGCCTTGCGGGCCACGACCGAGTCGTTCACGTCGGCGGCTTCATCGGCCACCGGGAGGGTGCCGACGTTCTGCTCGGCGCTGAAGTCGATGCCCTCGTTGGGCACAGCCGGCCGGGCATCCTGGGGGCCGTCGACTTCCAGCGAGGCATGCGTCTGCGAACCGGCCAGACCGCGGCCGGCATCAATCGCACCGCCGGACGAGGTGGGGGTGCCCGCATCGCCGCCACTTCCGCCGCAGGCGGCCAGGGTCAGCAACGCAGTCACGGAAGCAATGGCCAGCGCCTTGCGACGCAGGTGGTCGGGCACGGCAACGGACGGGAAGGAGCGGATCACGACGGTTTCCTGTGGGAAGAAGAGGCTGGCGAGCAGCCTGTATCGGGAACCAGCATCCTAGGGGATGGCCCCAATTCACGCCGTGCGATGCTTCACACAGGCCCCCATCCAGTGATCCGGACGGTTGCACGCACACGATCATCCGGGTTTTTTTAGAATATTTGACAGTGTCGGGATTCTTATACCGTTCCTGACCGACAGACGGTCGGTTTGTTCGTAGAATCCGGGCTGACGACTGAATACTTAACACAGCAACCATAGGAACGAGATGGTCAGAATCAAGCGTGGCCTGGACATCCCCATCACGGGTGCACCCGAGCAGCGGATCGAGGCTGCCCGCGCGGTGCACCACGTGGCGGTGATCGGTTTCGACTATCACGGCCTGAAGCCGACAATGGCGGTGCAGGTGGGGGACCGGGTACAGAAGGGCCAGCCGCTCTTCTCCGACAAGAAGAACCCTGGCGTGCAGGTCACGGCACCGGCCAGCGGCACGATCAGCGCCATCAACCGCGGCGAGCGGCGGGTGCTGCAATCGGTCGTGATCGAGGTGGGCGACGAATCGGCGCCGGACGCCGCCCTGCGCTTTGCCCACTGTAGCCCCGACAAGCTGGCGTCGCTGTCCGGCGAGGCCGTGCGCGAGAACCTGCAGCGCTCGGGTCTCTGGACGGCACTGCGCACGCGGCCGTTCAGCAAGATTCCGGCCGTGGATGCCACGCCGGCCCACATCTTCGTCACCGCCATCGACACGCATCCGCTGGCGGCCAATCCCGTCCCGATCATCGCCGAACGGGCCGACGACTTCCGCCACGGGCTGGCCGTGCTCACGCGGCTGGCACCGGTGTTCCTGTGCCGTGCGCCCGGCTCTGCCCTGCCCGGCGAGGATGTGAAGGGCGTGACGACCGAGACCTTCGAGGGGCCTCACCCGGCAGGTCTGGCCGGCACGCACATCCATTTCCTGTATCCGGTCGATGCCACGCGCACGGTCTGGACGATCAACTATCAGGACGTGATCGCCATCGGCCACCTGTTCACCACGGGCGAACTCGACACCGGACGGGTGATCGCCCTGGGCGGCCCGGTGGTGAAGAAGCCGCGGCTGCTGCGCACCCGGCTGGGCGCCAGCCTGGACGAGCTGGTGGCCAACGAGCTGGAGCCGGGCGAGAACCGTGTCGTCTCCGGCTCGCTGCTGGGCGGTCGCACGGCGCGCGGCGCATGTGCCTTCCTGGGTCGCTACGACCTGCAGGTGAGCTGCCTGCGTGAAGGCACCGAGCGGCAGATGCTCCACTTCCTGCGGCCGGGCTTCGACAAGCATTCGGTCAGCGGCGCCTTCGTCTGGAAGCTGTTCGGCCGCAAGCCGCTGGCCATGACCACCACGACCAACGGCAGCCCCCGGGCCATGGTGCCCACCGGCACCTACGAGGCGGTGATGCCGCTGGACATCCTGCCCACGCAGCTGCTGCGCTCGCTCATCGTGGGTGACACCGAGATGGCCCAGAAGCTGGGGTGCCTGGAGCTGGACGAGGAAGACCTCGCGCTCTGCACCTACGCCTGCGCCGGCAAGTACGAGTATGGCCCGATTCTGCGGGACAACCTCACCCGCATCGAGAAGGAGGGCTGACCCATGGGACTGAGAGCATTGCTTGACCGGATCGAGCCGCTGGTGCACAAGGGCGGCCGCTTCGAGAAGCTGTATCCGCTGTACGAGGCTGCCGACACCTTCCTGTACCGTCCTCGACTGCTCACCCGCACCACGGCCCACGTCCGCGACAGCCTCGACCTGAAGCGGATCATGATCCTGGTGTGGCTGTGTACGTTCCCGGCCATGTTCTTCGGCATGTGGAACGTGGGCCACCAGGCCAACCTGGTCTTTGCCCAGCAGCCCGAGCTGCTGGCCGCGCAGACCGGCTGGCACATCGAGATCGTGCGCATGCTGGCGGGCTTCGACCCGAACAGCCTCTATGACAACTTCGTCCAGGGGGCGGTGTACTTCCTGCCTATCTACGCCGTCACCTTCGCGGTCGGCGGCTTCTGGGAAGTCCTTTTTGCCACCATCCGCCGCCACGAGATCAACGAGGGCTTCTTCGTCACCTCGGTGCTGTTCGCGCTCACGCTGCCCCCCACCATCCCGCTGTGGCAGGTGGCGCTGGGCATCAGCTTCGGCGTCGTGCTGGGCAAGGAGGTGTTCGGCGGCACCGGCAAGAACTTCATCAACCCGGCACTGGCGGGCCGCGCCTTCCTCTTCTTCGCCTATCCGGCGTCCCTGTCCGGTGAATCCGTCTGGAACGTCGTCGACGGCTACGCGGGCGCGACGGCTCTGAGCCAGGCCGCAACCAGCGGGGTCGGCGCCCTGGCGCAGAACGGCCTGAGCTGGACCGACGCCTTCCTCGGCTTCATGCCGGGCTCGATCGGCGAGACCAGCACGCTGGCCATCCTGCTGGGCGGCAGCATCCTGCTGCTGGCCCGGATCGCTGCCTGGCGCATCGTCGCCGGCGTGATGATCGGCATGGTGGCACTGTCCACCCTCTTCAACCTGTTTGCTGCCGGCTCGACCAACCCGATGCTGGCCATGCCCTGGTACTGGCACCTGGTGCTGGGCGGTTTCGCCTTCGGCATGATGTTCATGGCCACCGATCCCGTGTCGGCTTCCATGACCAACGCCGGCAAGTGGGCCTTCGGCATCGTCATCGGGGTGATGGTGGTGATGATCCGCGTGATCAACCCCGCCTATCCCGAAGGCATGATGCTGGCCATCCTGTTCGGCAACCTGTGTGCGCCCCTGATCGACTACTTCGTGATCCAGGCCAACATCAAGCGGAGGGCCAAGCGCCGTGTCTAAACAGCAAGAATCCATCGGCCGGACACTGCTGGTGGCCCTCGTCATGTGCCTGGTGTGCTCGGTGATCGTGGCCAGCGCGGCCGTGATGCTCAAGCCCGTGCAACTCACCAACAAGCTGCTCGACAAGCAGCGCAACATTCTCGTCATCGCCGGGCTGATCCAGCCGGACGCCAGCGCGCAGGAAGTGCAGCGTGTCTTCCGCGAGCGGATCCAGCCGCGTCTGGTGGACCTGGACAGCGGCCGCTTCGTCGAGGGCGGCAAGGCCGAAACCTTTGACCCGCTGCAGGCGGCCAAGGATCCGGCCCAGTCGTCAGCCCTGTCTGGCGCGGACGACATTGCCTCGATCCGTCGGCGCGAGCACCGCTCCGTGGTCTATCAGGTCGAGGGCCCGCAGAAGCAGCTGGAAACCCTGATCCTGCCGATCCGCGGCTACGGCCTGTGGTCCACGCTGCACGGTTTCATCGCCCTGAAGAACGATCTGAACACGGTCGTGGGCCTGGGCTTCTACCAGCACGCCGAGACCCCGGGTCTGGGCGGCGAGGTGGACAACCCCCGCTGGAAGGCGCTGTGGCCGGGCAAGAAGGTCTTCAGCGACGACGGCAGCAAGACGGACATCAAGATCATCAAGGGCTCGGTCGACCCGTCCAGCCCGCAGGCCACCCATCAGGTCGACGGACTGGCCGGCGCCACGCTCACCAGCAAGGGTGTGGACAACCTGCTGCACTTCTGGCTGGGCCCCAAGGGCTTCGGGCCGTTCATCGCGAACCTGCGTGAGGGCGCGCAGGGTTCATCGCAGGCATCGACGGGAGGACGCTGAGCATGGCCGACAAACCCACCATCCGCGAGGTTCTCCTCGACCCGATCATCAAGAACAACCCGATCGGGCTGCAGATCCTCGGCATCTGTTCGGCGCTGGCCGTCACCTCCAACCTGAAGACCGCGCTGGTGATGTCGATCGCGCTGACACTCGTCACCGCCTTCTCCAGCATGTTCATCTCGATGGTGCGCACGCAGATTCCGGGCTCGATCCGGATGATCGTGCAGATGGTCATCATCGCGTCGCTGGTCATCATCGTCGACCAGCTGCTCAAGGCCTACGCCTTCTCGCTGTCCAAGCAGCTGTCGGTGTTCGTCGGCCTGATCATCACCAACTGCATCGTGATGGGTCGTGCCGAGGCCTTTGCCATGGCCAACCCGCCCGTGCTCTCCTTCATGGACGGCATCGGCAACGGTCTGGGCTACAGCACCATGCTGATGCTGCTGGGCACCATCCGCGAGCTGCTGGGCGCCGGCAAGCTGTTCGGCATCACCATCCTGCCGGTGGTCAACGACGGCGGCTGGTATGTGCCCAACGGCCTGCTGCTGCTGCCGCCGTCGGCCTTCTTCCTGATCGGCATGATCATCTGGGCCCTGCGTACCTGGAAGAAGGAGCAGTGCGAGACGCCGGCCTTCCGGCTGGCCCCGCACACGCGCGAGGAGGAGTACTGAGCATGGACATCCAGCTGACCCGGACGTCCGGGATGACTGACTACGAGGGACAACGCAGATGACCGCGCACTATCTGAGTCTTTTCTTCCGCTCCGTGTTCATCGAGAACATGGCGCTGGCCTTCTTCCTGGGGATGTGCACCTTCATCGCCATCTCGAAGAAGGTGCAGACGGCCATCGGTCTCGGCGTGGCGGTGGTGGTGGTTCAGGCCATCACGGTGCCGGCCAACAACCTGCTGTTCACCTGGCTGCTCAAGCCCGGTGCGCTGGCCTGGGCCGGGCTGCCCGACGTGGACCTGAGCTTCCTGGGGCTTCTGTCGTACATCGGCGTGATCGCCGCCATCGTGCAGATCCTGGAAATGCTGCTGGACAAGTACGTGCCCAGCCTCTACAACGCGCTGGGCGTGTTCCTGCCGCTGATCACCGTCAACTGCGCCATCATGGGTGGCACGCTGTTCATGGTCGAGCGCGACTACACCTTCGCCGAGAGCGCCGTCTACGGCCTGGGCTCGGGCCTGTCGTGGGGCCTGGCCATCGTGCTGCTGGCCGGCATCCGCGAGAAGCTCAAGTACAGCGACGTGCCCGATGGCCTGCAGGGCCTGGGCATCACCTTCATCACCATCGGCCTGATGGCGCTGGCCTTCATGTCGTTCTCGGGGGTCCAGCTGTGATGCCTGACGCAACCCTCACCAAGCCTGCAGGAGGAAGCCTTTCATGAATTCGGAAATCCTGCTCGGGGTCGGCATGTTCACGGTGATCGTGCTGTCGCTGGTGGTGCTGATCCTGGTGGCGCGCTCGTGGCTGGTCTCCAGCGGCGACGTCACCATCGAGATCAACGGCGAGCGCAAGATCACGGTGCCTGCCGGCGGCAAGCTGCTGCAGACCCTGGCCGGTCAGAACATCTTCCTGTCCTCGGCCTGTGGCGGCGGCGGCTCGTGCGCCCAGTGCAAGTGCATCGTCGAATCCGGCGGCGGCGAGATGCTGCCCACCGAAGAAGCCCACTTCACGCGGCGTGATGCGTCCGAAGGCTGGCGGCTGTCGTGCCAAACCCCGGTCAAGCAGGACATGAAGATCCGCGTGCCCGAAGAAGTGTTCGGCGTGCGCAAGTGGGAATGCACGGTCGAGTCCAACTTCAACGTCGCCACCTTCATCAAGGAGCTGACGCTGCGCCTGCCCGAGGGCGAGAGCGTGGACTTCCGCGCCGGCGGCTACGTGCAGCTGGAATGCCCGCCGCACGAAGTGGCCTACAAGGACTTCCACATCCAGGACGAGTTCCGTGCCGACTGGGACAAGTTCAACCTGTGGCGCTTCGTCTCCCGGGTGAACGAGCCGGTCGTCCGGGCCTATTCCATGGCCAACTACCCCGGCGAGAAAGGCATCGTCAAGTTCAACATCCGGGTGGCCTCGCCCCCGCCCAAGGGTGGCGACAACATCCCGCCGGGCAAGATGTCCTCTTGGGTGTTCAACCTGAAGCCGGGTGACAAGGTCACGGTGTATGGTCCGTTCGGCGAGTTCTTCGCCAAGGAAACCGACAACGAGATGGTGTTCATCGGCGGCGGTGCCGGCATGGCGCCCATGCGCTCGCACATCTTCGACCAGCTCAAGCGCCTGAAGTCCAAGCGCAAGATCAGCTTCTGGTACGGTGCGCGCTCGCTGCGCGAGGCCTTCTATGTGGAGGAGTTCGACCAGCTGGCCAAGGACAATCCCAACTTCACCTGGACGCTGGCGCTCTCCGATCCGCTGCCCGAGGACAACTGGAAGGGGCCGACCGGCTTCATCCACAACGTCCTGTACGAGAACTATCTGAAGGACCATCCGGCGCCGGAAGACTGCGAGTTCTACATGTGCGGTCCCCCGGTGATGAACGCCGCCGTCATCAAGATGCTGACCGACCTGGGTGTCGAGCGCGACAGCATCTTCCTGGACGATTTCGGGGGCTGAGCCGTGCCCAAGGCAGGCAAAGGGGGCAGTGTGCGCCTTCCGGCTCGCTCTGCGGCCGGCAGCGTCCCCGCCGCCCCCTCCGCCCTCATCCCCCGGCTGCTGGCCCTGGCCGCCACCCTGCCCCTGCTGGCGGCCTGCCAGCCCGATGTCGTCCAGCTCTCGGGCCCCACGATGGGCAGCAGCTACCACATCAGCTATGTGCGTGCCAGCGGCACGCCCGAACCCGAAGCCGTCCAGGCCGAGATCCGGCATCAGCTCGACCAGCTTGATGCCGCCGTCTCCACCTATCGCGACGATTCCGATCTGGCGCGCTTCAACGCAGCCCCGGCGGGCACCTGCCAGCCCATGCCCCCCATGGCGCTGGAACTGGCCCGCAGTGCGAAGCAGCTGGCCGCCGACAGCGAGGGGGCTTACGACGTGACCTTGCTGCCCGTCCTGGACACCTGGAAGTTCGGGCCGAAGGCAGCACGCGAAAAGGCCCAGGGAAAGACGACTGGAGACGGCGAAACCCCGGCAGCCGGCCATGACAAGCCCCTGACGGTGGATCAGCTGATGGCGC
>CAUVLK010000028.1:0-12897 GCA_963552635.1 uncultured Lautropia sp.
CATGGCCTCCCCCGGGGTGGCGAGCGAGAAACTGGCCGCCGAACTTGATGGGGTAGGTGACCTGCGGACGGGGGAATTCCCACGGGTTGCCCAGCTTGAGCCAGTCATCGGGCTGCTCGACCTGGTAGCCGTCGTGGATCGACTGGGCGAACATGCCGTAGTCGTAACGGATGCCGTAGCCGAAGCTGGGCAGACCGGTGGTGGCCATCGAATCCAGGAAGCAGGCAGCCAGGCGACCCAGGCCGCCGTTGCCCAGACCCGGATCGGGTTCTTCCTCGCGGGCCTCTTCCAGATCGATGCCGCCTTCGGCCAGGGCCGTGGCCAGCTCGTCGTACAGGTCGATGGCCATCAGGCTGTTGGTCAGCGCGCGGCCAACCAGGAATTCCATCGAGAGGTAGTAGACGCGCTTGACCTTCTGGCCGTATTGCTGGCGTGTGGTCTCGATCCAGTTCTCGATCTGCTTGTCACGAGCCAGGCGGGCCAACGCGGCGTACCAGTCGGCCTTGGTAGCGGTCTTGGGGTCCTTGCCGATGGTGTAGAGGAGGCGGTTGGCCACGTAGCGGCGCAGGGCCTCGTGATCATTCCGTTCGATCGAGGCCGGCTCGAAGGCTTCGCTCAACGGGGTGGGATTCTTTGTCTTCTTGGGGGACTTGGAGGGCATCTTCACGACCTTTCGGTGAAGTGAACAACAACTGTAGATTTTGCAGCTTAATGGCGGGGTCTGCCACCAAACCCCCGTATTGCAACAGTGTCGGCCGTGCGCCGTGCCTGATGCTGACAGGGCAGGCAGGTTATTCATCCACCTGGCGCCGCAGGTATCGCCCTTCGAAGATGTGTCTTCGCGCCTGAAGCGGGAAGATCCTGTCCTGCATGGGGAAGATGGCGTGTTTACGCCCGTTGTGCGGCAGATTGCGTGGTCTGGAGAGCCAATATGTCAGGCGCCATGTGAAGGTTGCTCATGTCTACTGAACGGGGCGTATGCCCATGGGGAACGCCCGGATATCGGGGCCTTGTCTTCCTGTTCAGTTCCCGACCTTGGAGTGCAGTTATTGCATGGCATTTGACAACGCCGCGCGGGTGACGGCATAATTCGATCTCTTCCCCGGAGAGGTGCCCGAGTGGCTAAAGGGGGCAGACTGTAAATCTGTTGGCTTACGCCTACGTTGGTTCGAATCCAACCCTCTCCACCACCGCTTTCACAGCCTGCCCGTTCGGGTGGGTTCGTCTCCCAGGCCGGTCAGTTCCGGTTGCGCCACCCTCACACGGTTCCCGCAGCCTTCCCTGACACACGGCTCCATGCCGGAGCAAGGCATCCAGCCCCTCGGCATGTTCGTTTCGCGGCGCAGCCCGTCCGGGTATCGCCACGCAAGCGGGTGTAGCTCAATGGTAGAGCAGAAGCCTTCCAAGCTTATGACGAGGGTTCGATTCCCTTCACCCGCTCCAGTTTCCGCTGACCTATCCCCACTGCAACAGACACCGGAACGGGTGTTGCGCATTCCGCTCGAATGTCATCGAACTTTCGGGGCGAAGCCGCTTGCCACCCGATGGTTGGTGCCGTTGGGGGCGATCGTGGTGGTGCCTGTTGTCGGAGGCTTCCTGTTCGGAGATGCTTCAACAGGGCTGTCAGCGTCGCTGATGGGGGATCCCGTCATGCTGCTGTCCGGAATGCTGATGCTGCTGGTGGCGTTCTGCCTGTTCATGGCTATCTGGCAGCCTTTGCGTTCCGGTTGGATGTTGGAGCAGACCGAGCGTGGTGCCCGTTTCTTCCGGGAGGTCTGGCTGGGCAAGCGGATTTTGCACAGCCGAGAGGTCGATCTCACGCCTTACACCTGGTTGCGGGTCACATCGGTAGCACCCCAGCGGGTGACACTGGAGCTGGGCAATCCTTCCTATCAGACGCTGGAGCTGTCCTCGGTCTGGGGTGGCATGTACCGCGCATTGCACGAAGGGGGGCGCGCTGCTGCCATTCGCGACCTGTGTGCCGTCGGTGCCCAGGTCTCGGCCATGACCGGCATCACCGATCGCGGGTTCCGCGAGATGGCCTGAAGGCGCTGGCGTCAGGCAGAGGCCGGTTGGCCCGTTCATGCTTCGTATGGATCCGTGTAACTCAGGTATCGGGGACAGGGTCGTTCCTGTTGTACTCTGCCTAGGACGTAAGCTTTCCTTACTTTCCTTGAAGCTCATCATGAGGGCGTCATGCTTGCCAAGCTCACTTCCAAGAATCAGTTGACGCTGCCCAAGGCGCTGGTGGCCCAGATGGATGCTGCCGAGTATTTCGAGGTGTCGGTCGAGAATGGGCGCATCGTGCTGACGCCTGTGCGCGTGCAGCGGGCCCAGGCTGTCAGGGACAAGCTTGGGCAGCTTGGCATCACCGAAGAGGACGTGGACGCCGCTGTGGCCTGGGCGCGGCGTTGATGCGGCGCGTTGTTCTTGATACCAACGCCGTGCTGTCTGCGCTGCTCTTTACCTCAGGTCGTCTGGCGTGGTTGCGACGTGCGTGGCAGACACGGCTGACGCCCTTGGTCTGCAAGGAGACGGCCATGGAGTTGCTGCGCGTTCTGGCCTATCCCAAGTTCGGGTTGAGTGCTGTCGAGCAGCAGGATCTGCTGTCGGAGTTCCTGCCCTACGCCGAGGTGGTCGATCTGCCTTCACCATGGCCGGACTTGCCTCAGTGCCGGGACGATAAGGACCAGGTGTTCCTGGCGCTGGCCCACGTCGGCAGGGCTGATGCCCTGGTGACGGGCGATCGCAACCTTCTGGCCCTGCAGGCCGATTTTTCTGACCTGATCATCACCCCGGACGTGCTGCGTGCCCGGGTGGATGAACCTGATGCAGAACAGCCCGATGCCGGCACCCCGCACGCTGCGCATTCCCATCGACAGTGCGTATACCTTCGGGACGAAGAACAAGCTGCCTGCCGTGCTGTTTGTCGTGCCGTCGCTGGTCGTACTGGACCGATGGCGCCCACCTTTCGGGATCGCCATTCTGTTGGGGGTTGCCCTGCTGGTGCTGCTGTCCCTGGCCTTGCGGTCGTACTGGCTGCTGGAGGTCGTCGAGGACACCACGCCGTCGGCCGAGGCCGGGGAGATGTCGGCTCCGAAGGATGAGGGTGCGGCTTCGTCCGGCAGAGGCCAGTCGTCCGGTGCCGAGAAGGCCCTGGTGCCTGCTTCCGGATCGGGCACGGCATCCGATGCTCCGACGGGAGTCGCGCGGGCCCGGCTGGTTCGCCAGCTCTGCCTGGGGAAACGGGTGCTGCGCAGCCGGGAAGTCGACCTGTCCCCTTATGTCTGGTTGCGCACCACCTCACTGTCGATACAGGAGGTGACGCTGGAGCTGGGCAACTGGTCCTACCAGATGCTGACCCTGGCTACGGTACGAAGTCGTGGCAACAGCGGGCTCACGCCGCGCAAGCGTCAGGCGGCCATTGATGAGCTGTGTGCCATTGGGGCGCAAGTGTCGGCCATGACCGCATCACCGATCGCGGATTCCGCGAGATGGCCTGAAGGCACTGGCAGCCAGAAGAGGGAAGGGCGTGGGTGTCTCCTGTCCCACGCCGGGTGGGATTTGAGCGGGCCCTGGTTCGGTCCAGGGCCCGGCGCGGGAATCAGCCCGCGGCTGCCATCGCTTCGGCCATCGGGACCGGGTGGGGCGTGGAGGCGGCCTTCACGGCTGCCGTGCGCCGGTAGCGGCGCTGACGCTGCAGACCCAGATGCTGGCTCAGGTAGCGGCAGGCGCTTTCGGGCGTGGAGTCGATCATGAAGGCCAGGTCGCGCAGCTGGGGCAGCTTGCGCTGGCGCACCGAGATCGGCTCGGATTCGTCCATGCCGGCGTTCAGGACCTGAAGCAGATGGTCCAGGCGAGCGGCCACCGAGCCTTGGCGCATGCGCATGGCGTCGGCCGCGCGGCTCTGTTCCTGCAGGAAGGCGGTCATCACGATGAGCATCCGCTGCATGTCGTTGCCGGTGTCCACGCGGGTGACTTCACAGTCGGTGACGGCGACGGCGTTGAAGGCGTAGGGCTGGTGCAGGGCGCACTCGGCGCCCAGCAGGTCACCCGGCATGGCCAGGCGGACGAAGCTGGTGCCCGAGGGGCCGATGCTCTCCAGTCGGACCAGGCCACGGCTCAGCTGCCAGACGCCATTCCGTTCGCCGGCCAGGAAGAGGTGTTCACCCACGGACAGTGAACGGGGGGCTTCATGGGCATCGAAAGCGTCGTGATTCATGGTGGTCTCGCTCCAGTTCTCGTTGTATGTCTGGCCGGTCTGGCCAGGGGCCCGCGAAGGGCTGGCGAAGATGTTCATGGCAATCTCCAGATGCGCGGTATACGGACGGGGCGACGCAGGCTGCGTGGGCGTGTGCCGGAGGTCTGATGCCGGGCTGGAGGCCGATGGGGCCTTGCTCGGGGATGCGGACCGAAAGGGGCCTTGTGGGGCCGGGGTGGTCACATCGTCAGGGGATCCGTCCGGGGATACGTCAGGTGTTCCGGATGTCCACTTCCTGGCGGGGCAACGGGGTCAGGAGACTTCGCTGCTCGGACCCGGAGGAAGACGGCAGACACGAACGCAGGCGTCGCGTGGACGCGGTTCAGGAGAGTTGCGGCGGAGCGCGACTGAGCTGGGGAGGCCAGGTCGGAGCGACCGGTGGCGGAGTGGGGGCAAGCTGGAGCGCTTGCCGGACAGAGGTGATCGTGGCCAGCACCAGGGGCTGAGGCACATGGGGCATGGCCGGCACTTCCTGCTGCAGGCGGCAGTAGGGGCAGTGCCCACCGTCGTGCAGCAGGGTGTGATCGATGGGAGACTGGGTGTCCTGGGCGGCGCGTTGCGCCAGCAGCGAGGCTGCGCCCCGGTTGTACGGGGTGGTGCAGATCTCGAGCGGGATTTCGCCCCGGGCTGCTGCCAGCAGAGAGGTCATCGACGGCGCAAGCGTGCCCATCAGGACGGCCAGCATGGCGATCCAGATGATCAGCGGACGGTTGCGACGCGTGTTCATGTCAATACGGGCAGGACGGCAATGACCCCGATTCTCTGAAGAAGGTCAAATTATGCGGGTAGATGCGGGTGCTGTCACCTGGTCTTACAGCTTGTCCCAGGACGTGAGGGTTCGTTTCCTATCATCGCATCATTTCCGGTTTCGTGGGGCGGCCCGGATCCTAGCGATTTCCAAGGATACGTGTGGCGCCAGCCGGTTCCGGTCCATTATACTTTTCTCACTTTTTCCAATAAGAATCAATCATTACAGGCAAGGGGAAAGGTTCCTGGGCATGACGGCGTGGCCTGGTGGCGACGGTCTCCTCGTGGCAAGGGCCAGGCCCGGGGCCTGTGGTGACGCCTCTCGGGAGCCATCATGCTTTTTGCCATTCAGTTTGCCGTCGTCCTGCTGTGCATCCTCATCGGTGCGCAGGTAGGGGGCATCGGACTGGGAGTGTTCGGGGGTATCGGCCTGGCCGTGATGGCCTTCGGCTTCCATATCCAGCCCACCAGTCCGCCCATCGACGTGATGCTGATGATCATGGCGGTGGTCTCGGCCGCGGCGGCCATGCAGGCGGCTGGCGGCCTGGACTATCTGGTGCGGGTCGCCACGCGGGTGCTGCATCGCAATCCGCGCTACATCACGTTCATTGCACCGGCCGTGACCTATGCCTTCACGGTGGTGGCCGGTACCGGTCACGTGGCCTACTCGGTGCTGCCGGTCATTGCCGAGGTCAGTCGCCGCAACGGCATCCGGCCCGAGCGACCGCTGTCGATGGCGGTGATTGCCTCGCAGTTCGCCATCGTGGCCAGTCCGGTAGCGGCTGCGGTGGTCTCGGTCGTGCACTACCTTGAGCCGCAGCACATCTCGCTGATCGACGTGCTGAAGGTGACGGTGCCCTCCACCATCCTGGGCATCGGCCTGGCCTGCGTGTTCGTCAATCGCATGGGCAAGGAGCTGGCCGATGATCCGGGCTACCAGCAGCGGCTGAAGGATCCGGAGTACGTGAAGCTGAATGCGGTGGATGCGGTGACCGAGGACGCGCCGCTCAAGCCGACGGCCAAGACGTCGGTGCGGATCTTCCTGGCGGCAGCCCTGCTGGTGGTGCTGATGGGGGCAGTCAAGGGCCTTCGGCCGGTGTTTGGTGGCGAGCACATGGGGATGGCGCACACCATCGAGATCGTGATGCTGTCGGCCGCGGCGCTGATCATCCTGATCTGCAAGCCCGATGGCAACGAGATCACGCAGGGCAGCGTCTTCCATGCCGGCATGCGGGCGGTGATCGCGGTGTTCGGGGTGGCCTGGATGGGTGACACGTTGATGCAGGCGCACCTGCCGGAGCTGAAGGCGGCGGTCTCGTCGCTGGTGGAGACAGCGCCCTGGATCTTCGCGTTCTCGCTCTTCGTGCTGTCGGTGCTGGTCAACAGTCAGGGTGCCACGGTAACCACGCTCTTTCCGGTGGGCATTGCACTGGGGGTGCCTGCACCGATCCTGATCGGCACGCTGGTGGCGGTCAACGGCTACTTCTTCATTCCCAACTACGGGCCGATCATCGCGTCGATCGACTTCGACACCACGGGAACCACGCGCATCGGGCGCTACATCTTCAACCACAGCTTCATGCTGCCAGGCCTGCTCAGCATGGCCTTCTCGCTGGCGCTGGGGCTGCTGTTCGCGCAGATGTTCTTCTGATGACCCCGTGTCCGGCCGGAACCGTGACAGGGGCCAGCCGGCATTCCTTCCAGGTCAGAGCAGGTTGTCCAGCTCGGCCTGGCTGATGCCGCACACCTGGCGCGCAAAGTGCATGGGCTGCGAGAACAGCATGCTGGAGGGCAGCAGGCGCTGCTCGCCGTCGTCCTGGATGACGAAGCCGGGCACGCCACGGGCCGATAGTTCGTTCATGAGCGTGCAGGCCCGGTCGATGCGCTGGTTGGTGGCCGCATGCAGTTCATGCGTGGCTGCCTGCAACCGTTCGGCGGCATCGCACAGTCCAAGTCCGCGCAGCAGTTCACCCAGGGTGTGCAGCTCGGTGATGTTGCAGCCGTCGACGTATCGCGCACGCTGGATGCGCTGCAGTGCCTCGAACTCCCGCTGGGGCTGGGTCTGGGCCACGGCCGTGAGTGCCAGCGTGGCCGCGGTGCTGTCCATGGGCTGGTGGAAATTGCACAGCACCTGGTCTCGGTAGGTCAGGCTGAAGATCTGGCCGGTGAGCTCCTCGATGCGCTGATCGTTGGTCCAGGCGTGGCTGGCCATGCCCATGTCCATGGGGCGAGCGCCGTGGCCGGCAAACAGGCCGGTAGGCAGCAGTTCCAGCCCGACCCCGGTGCTTTCGACGATGCTGGCCAGTGCGGGGCTGGCGCCATAGCACCAGCCGCAGAGCGGATCGAAGAGGTAGGTCAGAGTCTTGCTCATGCCACGGCACCGTGCCTTGCCAGCGAGAGATCCGGCTGCAAATCATCAGGAAACAGCCGAGGATTCTGGTGTGTCGCGGAAAACGACGCAGAAAAGGGCGAGACGTCTGTAGTGGTATTGTGTACTGGTGTTGCTCAGGCTGACAGTAGCGTGGGCTCCCTGTCGGGGAAGTTGCCCATCTGGTAGCCCAGCCACAGGCGTTGTGCGATCCGGCCGGCCATTTCGTTGGCCTGGGCGGCCATGACCTGGTTGGGGTGCTCGGTCAGGCTGTCGGCAAAGAGCGACAGCCAGCGCTTGAAGAGATCGGCATCCAGATCGGGCAGGGCGATGTGCTTGGGCATCGGTGCGCCTTCGAAGCGGCCGGTGCGGCGCAGGAGGCTGGACCAGAAGTCCACCATTTTCACAAGGTGCGGGTCCCAGTCATCGATGTGACGGTCGAAGACCGGCCCCAGGATCTCGTCGCTGCGGATGCGGTCATAGAAGGTGTAGACCATCCGGGCGATGTCTTCTTCGGTGCAGATGTCGGCGGCCATGGTGCGGTGGCACAGGTGAAGTGGACGGGGCGCCATTGTGGCACCTTCCGGGCGGGCCCGGAAACGGTCGCCGATGGGTGGGGGGCGTCCACCCACCGGCCTTGAGGGTCAGTACAGCTCCAGGTGCACCCGGCCTTCGCGCTGCATCAGCTTCCACCAGCGGTCATCGGCAGGCAGTCGGTCGCTGTTGGCCATCAGGGTGTCGAAGGCCTGGGCCACGGCTTCCTCCAGGTGGGCCTTGTTGCCGCAGACGTAGACGTGGGCGCCCTTCTCCAGCATCGGCCGCAGGCGGTCGGCATGGTCGGCGATGGCGTGCTGCACGTAGTATTTGTCGGCGCCATCGCGCGAGAAGGCGGTGATCAGCTCGCCCAGCACCCCTTCCTGCTGCATGGCCTCCAGTTCTTCCTGATAGAGGAAGTCCTCGGCACGGCGTTTCTCGCCGAAGATCAGGCAGTTCTCGCGTTTCACGCCGCTGGCCTGCATCTCGCGCAGCAGGCCCATCAGCGGGGCGATGCCGGTGCCGGTACCGATGAGGATCAGCGGAGTGTCGGCGCTGCCCGCCAGGTGAAAGCCCGGGTTGGAGCGGCAGTAGATGCGGAACGGCCCCTCGTGCGTGAGCAGGAAGCGCGTGGCGGTCCCCCGGTGCCGGCGGTCCTTGCGCTCGTAGTCCACCTCGCGCACGCACAGGTCGATGTGGCCCGCCGCACCGTGCGAGGCAATGGAGTAGGCGCGGATGAGGCAGGGCGAGAGCAGCTTGGCCATCTCGGCCAGCGGCACGCTCTGGGGACTGCAGAAGTCCTGAAGGATGTCCAGGATGTCGGCGCCCCACAGGTACTCTTCCAGGGCCTTGCGGTTCTTGAACTTCAGCAGGTCCTTCAGTTCCTCGCTGCCGGTGAGCTTGCCCAGATCGCGCAGCACGCCCTTGCTGATCTGCCGCAGCTCCTTGTGGCGAAGCAGCGCAGTGGCATCGAATGATCCGTAGTACTTGGCCAGGGCGCCCAGCAGCTGGGGATCGTTCTCGGCCATCACGTACACGGTGTCGCCTGCCCGCCAGACCATGCCGCTGCCGGTGGTGTCCAGCCGCAGGTGGTAGGCCGCCGGGCTGCTGGTGCTCAGCGCCCGGCGTTCCAGCAGCTTCGCCTCGTAGGCCGAGCCTGCTCCGTAGGCCCTGACCTGGAGATGCAGCGCCTTTCCGGCTTCGGCGTCCCCGTTCAGGACCTTGCCCACTACGGGCATCCACTGGGCAAAGAACTGCTGAAAGTTGCTGTCGGCATCGACGCGGTTGATGAGGGCGGTGGCGCCACGGGCCTGAAGCAGCTCGTCCAGCTGCCGGGTGAAGCCGCAGAAGTGCGGGTAGGCCGTGTCGCCCAGCCCGAAGATGGCGTAGCGTAGCCCGGCCAGCGAATCGGTCTTCTGGGCCAGTGCCAGGAAGGCCTCCGCATTGGAGGGCGGCTCCCCGTCGCCAAATTGCGAGGAGATGATGAACAGCGGGTTCCCGTCCTGCAGCATGCCGGGCGAGATTTCGTTCAGAGTGAGGACCTGGGGGGAGAAGGGCTGCAGGGCAGGGTCGGCGGCCAGCTGCTGGGCCAGAGCGCGGGCATTGCCCGACTCCGACCCATAGCCGATCACCACGCGGTGGGCGATGGCGTTCATGTGTCTTGGTTGGGTGAGACGAGCGGGGTATCCCCCATGCCCCGGCAGGGCAGCCTGGGCCGGGCGCGGTGACGTGCCCGGTGAGGCTGGCCCATGAGTGCCTTGCACCACGGGTGCGTCATCACATGGCAGGGCCGGTGTACGGGTTGACCCCAAGGCACGGAGGGGCGCGTATCAGGGAGATAATTCCCGATGGATTTTATCAGGCGATGGGTTGGCCAGACCGACCGCCTTGCACGGTCATTCCCCGGCGCGGGTGCACTGCCGGGGGAGAGTCTGGCAGAATCCATCGCCTTTGCAGGCCTGCCGGGTGATCGTCGGCGCGAGGCAGACCTGCCTGTTTGCCGCCCCATCGGGTCCGCGGCGTGTCGCCGCGCGCCTTCGACACGCTGCCGGGCAGGGATTCCCCGTGCCGGCCCATGGTTCTTCTGGAGATAGACAGGACATGACGACAAACCCCGCAGCGCAGGCCGTGGCTGCCACGCGGAATGGCCAGAAAGAAGGCCGGAGCAACGGACAGGCTGCCGGCGCGGCGCAGCGTTCGGAGGCAGGCGGCCAGCCGGCCCCGGTTGCTGAGGCCGTGATCGATCCCCGGAAGTTCCGCCGGGCGCTGGGCAACTTCGCCACCGGCGTCACGATCATGACGGCCAGCGCCAATGGCCGGAAGGTCGGGGTCACGGCCAACAGCTTCAATTCGGTGTCGCTGGACCCGCCGCTCATTCTCTGGAGCATCGACAAGCGCTCGGGCAGCTACCCGGTCTTCGCGCAGGCCTCGCACTTCGCCGTCAACGTGTTGGCCGTCGGCCAGATCGCGCTGTCCAACCAGTTTGCCCGCCCCGGGGATGACCGCTATGCGGGCGTGCCGCACCGGCCTGGCATCGGCGGTTCCATTCTGCTGGAAGACACCGCCGCCAGCTTCCAGTGCGAGAAGCACCAGATCATCGACGGGGGCGACCACTGGATCATGATCGGCAAGGTGGTGGCCTACGAGGACAGCGGGCGCGATCCGCTGCTCTACCACCAGGGAGCCTACTCGATGGTGCTGCCGCACCCGGAGCTGGAAGAGCGGGAAGAGGTGAATGCGCCACGTACCGAGTTCCACAGCCGCCTGGTGGACAACTACTTCTACCTGATGAGCCAGGCGATGCGCGCCCACCAGGAAGCCTGTCAGCCCGAACGCAGGCAAGGAGGGTGGAGCGCGGGCGAGTCACGCGTGCTGCTGGTGCTGGACGCCGATCGGTCGGCCGATCTGGCCACCGTGGTGCATCAGGCCGTCATGCCGGCGCGCGAAGTCGAGCCGGTGCTGCGCCTGTTGCGCGAGCGGGGCCTGGTCCGGCAGGAGGGGGCCGGCTTCGTGCTGACCCCGGAGGGGCATCGTCAGGCACAGGCCGTCTGGGACATGGCCCGTCGCCAGCAGGAAAGGGTGTTTGCTTCCTTCTCGGACGAAGAGAAGGCGCTGTTCGCCGACATGCTGAAGCGGGTCATCGTCGGCTGCTGAGACCGTGCATGGCCCATCCCTGGTGGTCTGGGAGACGGATTCAATGTGAAAAATTCCCGAACGGGATATTCCTTTTCCTGAAAAACGGCCAGCATCCGGCCCCTTGGAGCGGGAAGACGACTGGTTATGTCCACTCGATCGCGCGGTCTGGGGTATCCTGCCGGTATTGTTCAGATGACATGTTTTGACAGTCCCCATGAGTATGGATGCATTCACATCGACCGTTGCACTGCCGGACGCCGGTATTGATGCCAGCGCCCATCCCTTTCCGGCACTCGATGAAGGGGGGCTGCTCGACGCAGAGCAGCACGCCCTGAAGCCCCGGACGGGTCGCATGACGCCGACACGCGCCCCTGATCCTCCCATCCCCGCACCGGATATTGCGGCGCCGCCGCCTGCCACCGTGCGTCCGTCTCTCACGATGGCGCTGTTGCAGGCCCGGGAAGCGGCCATGCTCTTCTTCCGGCCGTCGCTCAACCGACATGGGCTCACCGAGCAGCAGTGGCGGATCATTCGCGTGCTGCGCCGCTACGGCGAGCTGGAAAGCCATCAGCTGGCCGAGCTGGTCTGCATCCTGAAACCCAGCATGACGGGGGTGTTGCAGCGCATGGAGCGGGATGGCCTCGTCCAGCGCCGCAAGCCCCGGCATGATCAGCGCCGCGTCTACGTGAGTCTGAGCTCTGCCGGCCAGACCTGTTTCAACGACATGGTGGACGAGGTCGAAGACGACTACCGGCGCCTGGAAAACAAGTTTGGCAAGGAAAAGGTTCAGGCGCTGCTGGCGCTGCTCGACGAGCTGAGCGCCATGCAGCCCTGAATGCCCGTCAGGGCCACTGCATCTCGCCCTTGGCCACCTTCGCACTCAGTTCAAGCGACCCTTCGCCGGCCAGGTGCGGATAGCGGGCCTTCATGGCCGAGATCAGCTCGGTCGAATTGGCGGCCTTGGCGGTTTCCTCGTCGAAGGCACGGATGTAGTCGCCGGTGAACTGGACCGCCCTCAGGTCCAGCGCACTGCCCGGCGCATAGTGCCCGGGAATCACCACGGACGGATCCAGCGCCCGGATGCGGTCCAGCGTGGCCAGCCAGTCCGCATGCGATTGCGGTGTCTGCGTGTCTGCCATCCAGACGTGCTCTCCGGCCACCACGGGAATGCCGCCGGCCACCACGCGGATCGACGGGATCCAGACGAAGGTGCGGTCCGGCGTGGGGCCATCCAGGCCCACCACCTGCAGCGTCTGCCCCTCCAGCTTCAGGCGGTCGCCGTCCAGGGCTTCCGGAATGATGATGTCCTTGGGCGCGTTCTCGCCCAGCTGCGGCCCCCAGACCTTCAGCTTGATGTCCTTGTTCTGCTTGATGGCGGCGACGGTCTGCGGCGTGGCCACGATCCGCGCCTCGGGGAATTCGCGCTTCAGCGTATCCAGCCCGAAGTAGTAGTCCGGGTCGGAGTGGCTGACATAGATGGCAACGAGCTTCTTGCCGCTGGCCTTGATCTGCTCGGCCAGCTTGCGGGCATCCTCGGCCGAGAACTGTGCGTCGATCAGGATGGCTTCCTTCCTGCCCTGAACCAGGGTGGAAGACACGGCAAAGATGGCTTCCTCGCCCGGGTTGTAGGTCTGGATCGTCAGCGGCGCCTCGGCCATTTCCTTCACGCCGGTGGCAGGGGTCGTGTTGGTGTTGCTGGGCAGGTGGCTGCAGCCCGCCACGGCGAATGCCAGCGCCAGGGCGCCGGCAACCAGGGTCTTGGGGGTGTTCATGTCGTAGATTCCAGAGAAGTCTGTCGAATGGCACTGATGATCTTGCCAGAATGAGCCGACAGGGAACAGTGCGGCGGCGG
>CAUVLK010000029.1:0-12837 GCA_963552635.1 uncultured Lautropia sp.
CGGCTCCAAGTCGGACAGCTATATGCGCGTGCGCATGACCAAGGACAACGACGGCGCCGGCAAACGCCACCAACAGCCAGATTGCGTTACGGATCATCAGAATCGCTTCTCGCTTTCAGCCCGTGCCGCAGCCAGGGCCGCCATGCTGTCGGACAGCGTGGGCAGTTTCAGCTGCAGCGGCTCGGATTGCAGTTCGGTCAGGAGGTTGATGGAGGACTTGACCTCGGGCTTCTCGACATCGAAGAAGCGCTGGATGGTCTCGACGCTCTTGGCCAGGTCCTGCCGGAACAAGGCTTCGTTGCGGTTGAGCAGGTTGATGCGCGCGCTGAGCAGCTGCAGGCGCAGGCCCTGACGGATGCTGCGCTTCTGGTCCGGGCCCAGCAGGTAACGATCAGGCGCGTCGATGCGACGGATCTTGACCAGGCTGGTGAACTCTTCGTGTGCTGCGGCGGCTGCACGCGAACCGGCGCCCAGCAGATCGTGATACCACCGTTTGAACTTGCCGGAAAGACTGTCGTCGATCGGCTCCTCGGCCGCCGGCGCTTCGGCAGGCTCCTCCTCGGGTGCCGCTTCCTCGGTAGCAGCCGGTGCCATGGCCAGACCGCCAGGCGCGTCGGCTGCCGGGGCATCCGGATCCCCCAGGAAGGGAAGTGTCTCGACGCGCGACAGCACTTCGTCCATGCGCGCCACCGACCGGACCAGATCGACCTCGGGCAGCGACTTCAGCTTCTCGATGTCCTGCAGGATGACGCGACGCAGGCCGATGGCCTGGGACTGTTCGCTGTCGGCCAGCTGTTTCTCGGCGCCTTCCAGCGCCAGCAGCGCTCCCTTCACGTTGCCCGACACCGCCAGGTGCTGGTTGGCCAGCGTGATGGCACGCTCGACTTCGGCCAGGCGGGCGTCGCCCCGGACCCGGGCCACGTCGTCATAGAGGGCCTGCAGCTGCTCCTGCTGGGCCGAGGACTCGGCCACGCGGGTTTCCAGCGCATTGCCACGCGTCTGCAGCTGCTGCTGGAGGTCGCGCAGCTGGCGGACCTGTTCCTCCAGGCTGGCGGCCCGGCTTTCGGATTCCTGCAGGCGCAGGGCATTCTGGCGCTCCTGTGCCAGGAAACGCTGCTGCATGTACCACCAGCCCGCAGCAGCCACGATCACGACCAGCACGGATACGGCCAGCCAGCCCCAGCCACGCCGCTGCACATAGACGGTACGCGGCTCTTCACGGCCCGTGCCGCCGCCACCCGAACTGGCCTTGATGGAAGGTTCGGAAACGATCAGCCCTCCGGCGGCAGAGGCCGCCGGGCGCGTGGCGCCGGGCGTAGCCGCCCCCCCCTTGCTGGCCTCGGCCGGCTTGCTGCCAGCTGGCGATGCCGAAGCCGCGGCAGGCGATGCCGTGCCGGACGCAGACGAGGCGCCGGCGGACGATGCGCTGCCGGCAGCGCCCGACGGGGCCTTGCCGGGACCGGAAGCGGCCGATGTTGTGCTCGCCGACGTGGAGGACGGAGTCTGGCCGACCGTGCGGCCCATGGGGGGCGTCACGGAGATCTGCTTTCCCGATACGGGCGCGGGAGGTGCCGGCGGCTTGCCGGTGCCTGCGGTGGCCGCGGCGGGACGGGAGGATTCAGCGGGCTTGCCACTGCCGGCCTGGCCGGCAGCCGGCGTCTTGCCGGCAGGCGCACTGGCGGACGATGCGGTGGCGCCGGATGACCCCGGGGTGCCACGCTGCGGGCTGTTTTGCTGCTCGGAACTCAAGACTTCGTATCCTCAGGAATGGATGCGCCCTGCCCCAAGGCCATCAGGGACCGTGGCGCTGACGAGGCCCGAAGACGATGCCGACTGCTGGGGCAGACGACCCACCCGACACCCACCGGGTGAGCAGTGTCATCGTTTCGAGCGAAATTCCTCCGATTGTAGCCGCTCGATCAGCTGCTGCCGATCATGGTAGACCCGGGGACTGTCGAAACCCAGGTTTCGAGCCACCTCGATCAGCCTGGGATGGGGCAGCCAGACCGGGCGATGCGCTGCAGGACGCGCCACCTGGGGCGGCAGCGTGGCCAGCCAGCCGGCCACGGTACGCAACACCGATGCCGAGCCGATCAGCCAGTGGGGGCCAGGCGACAGGGTCGTGTCTTCATCGACCTCATCCGGATCCTGCGCGACCGACTGCCCCGATGCCTCCGCTTCGGGCGCATCCGCCTGCCAGCCTTGCCAGGCTTCCATGAAACCGGCCGGTACCGCCGTGCACCACCGGGCCTGGTAGGCAGGCTGCCAGTCCACCTGAATGCCGGCATCCTGCAGCACGCCAGCCCACTCACGGCGCCCGTCCGGGCGGTTGAGCACCACGATGCGCCGCGGCAGGGGCTGAAGGCAGAGCACGAGACGCGCCAGATGGGCAGCGTCCTGATACGGCGGAGGAGGCACCAGCAGCCTGGGCCCGGTACCGAAATGCCGCGTGAAGGCATGCGCACTGCCTGCCCCCGGCAGCCCGGCCCAGACACCGGACGGCCAGCAGCGCCCGGCCCGCTGCAGCGCCTGGGCCACGACCCGCACCGCAGCCGGGCTGGGCAGCACGACGCCATCGGCCCCACCATCGAAGGCCGCCAGGATGTCTGCGTCAGGCAGCGCCTCGATCTGAAAGGCCGGCCAGTGACAGGTCACGATGCCGGCCGTGTCGAGCAGCGTCCGCCATTCGGCCGCACTGACGTCGTCCTGGGTCAGGATGAGGTTCGGAACGGGCCGCGCCCCATCCGATGCAGCCTGCCCCCCCGAAGCTTCAGGCATCAGGACTGTCCGGACGGCGTCGGAGCGGCAGCAAGCTGCGCCTTCAGCTCGGCGGCCACGGCCTCACCCATCACGCGAGCCTCCTCCGGATCGGCCACCTTACCCACACGGGTGACGCGGGCAATGCGCCCGTCGTCATCAGCCAGCAGCGCGTCCAGCTGCATCTGTCCGGGCGCGGTGAAGCGGGCATGCGCGGCCAGCGGTGTCTTGCAGTTGCCGCCCAGCTGGCGCGACACGGCACGCTCCGCCGCCGCAATGCGCGCTGCCTCCGGATCATTCAGGAAGGCCAGGGCCTGGCGCACATCGTCGCGATCAGCCCGGATCTCGATGCCCAGCATGCCCTGCCCCGGCGCCGGCAGCATCTCGTCCAGCGGCAGGTACTGGCGAATGCGATCCGCCAACCCCAGACGGGTCAGTCCCGCGGCGGCCAGAACGATGGCGTCATACTGGCCGGCATCCAGCTTGCCCAGACGGGTATCGAGGTTGCCGCGCAGCGGCTGGATGCGGAACCCCGGGTGCCGCGCCTGCAGCTGCGCAGCCCGACGCAGGCTGGAGGTGCCCACCACCGCATCGGGCGGCAGCTCGTCCAGCGAGGCATACCGGGTGCTCACGAAGGCATCACGTGCATCGGCCCGCGTCATCACCGCCGCCAGGTCGAACCCTTCAGGCAGGTCCATCGGCACGTCCTTGAGTGAATGCACGGCCAGCTCGGCCCGCCCGTCGAACAGCGCCACCTCCAGTTCCTTGGTGAACAGTCCCTTGCCACCGATCTCGGCCAGCGGTCGGTCCAGGATCTGGTCCCCCCGGGTGGTCATGCCCAGCAGCGCGACGTCAGCGGCCGGATGGCGTGCGCGCAGCAGTTCGGCCACATGGTTGGCCTGCCAGAGAGCCAGTCGGCTTTCGCGCGTGGCAATGCGCAGGGGGGCGGAAAAGGCGGATTCGGTCATGCGGCGCACGCTCCAGGAAGTGACAGGATGCCAGGCAGCATCCAGGCAGGATCGGAGAGTCGATCCTGCCAGCGGGATTCTAGGATCTTGGGCGCCAGAACGCACGCCAGCCACGCCGGAAAGACAAGGGGCCGGAAAAACCGGCCCCTGCGTGCACCCGGGCGGAAACCCGGGCAGAAAGATGTCGACTGAAGCGGGTCAGCTGACCAGGCCCTTGACGATGGACCACTGACGACGGCTGACCGGCAGACGGTCAGGCACCTCGCGCAGCACCACCTGCCAGTACGGATCGCCCGACTCGCCCTCGCCCGAGGGCGAGACGCGCTCGAAGCCGGCGATGGACGGACGCGCCACCAGCGCGTTGCGGTGGATGCGCACGAAGCGGTCGTTGAATTCCTCTTCGAGCGAGGTGAGCGATTCCTCGATCAGGTATTCACGCTCGCGCGTGCGCACCGTGATGTATTTCAGTTCGGCCTTCAGGTAGATGACCTGCTCCAGCGCCACCAGGATGACGCGACCACGCTCGTGCACCGACAGGTGACGACGACGGGTGTTGGTGGCCTTGGCCAGCGCATCGATGGCGTCCAGATGCTCGGACGGGATCAGCGTGCGGGCACGCAGCAGCGCAGCCAGCAGACGCTGGGCGCGCACGGGCTTGAGCAGGTAGTCCAGCGCATTGACTTCGAAGGCATCGACCGCAAATTCGTCAAAGGCCGTGACGAAGATCATCAGCGGCATCGGCTTGGGATCACTGCCGTCGCTTTCGCCGGCACGCGCGGAAATGTGACGTGCCAGCTCGATGCCGGTCATGCCCGGCATCTGCACGTCCATCAGCACCACCTGAGGACGCTGCGACTCGATCTGCGCCAGTGCTTCGGGCGCGTTGGATGCCTCGCCGACGATGCGATGCGGAAACTCCGGCGCCAGATCGGCCAGAACCTCTCTCAGCCGGGCGCGCGCAGGCGCCTCGTCATCAACGATCAGGATTGAAGTGGCGTCGGACATCTCGTCGTCGTCTCTCTTTGCGGTAGGGGAATTCAAGCAGTACCTGATAACGGTCGCCCTGCGGACCTGTTCTCAGTTCGGCCGCCATATCATAAAGCAGCATCAATCGCTCCCGCACGTTGGACAGGGCCATTTGGTTACCTGGACGCGACGCTACTGTTGTAGAAATGGGATTATCGATCTCGACCCGCACGCGCTCCCCCACCAGGGTGATGCAAATATTCAACACCCCCGTGTCGGTGCGTGGTTCGATGCCGTGGTGAACGGCATTTTCCAGTAACGGCTGCAGCAGCAGCGAAGGCACCAGCGCATCGCCCGGCATGCCGTCGATCTTCCAGCAGACATCCAGCCGCGGTGCCAGTCGCAGCTTCTCGATCGCCAGATATTCCTTGCAGGTCACCACCTCGTCGTCCAGCGGCACCATCTCGCGGGCATCACGCATGAAGACGCGGAACAGGTCGGCCAGATTCTCCAGCGTGCTCTCGGCAAGCTTCGGGTTTGAACGGATCAGGCCCAGCACGGTGTTGAGACTGTTGAAGAGGAAGTGCGGACGGATGCGGGCCTGGAGCGCCTGCAGCCTCGCCTCCGAAAACGACGGTGCATAGGCACGACCGCGAAGGCGGAAATAGCGATAGACGCCCCCGGCCACCAGCACAGCACACAGCGCGGCACCCAGCGCGTCATGCAGGAGTGGCACGTAGGCATCACGATGCTCGCCGGCCGCCACCCGTTGCACATTGCCGACCACCAGGCTGACCACACCCCCGATCGCGCCGGGAATGAGCAGCCCGAAGACCCACTGCATGCGCTGGCTCAGGCCATTGACCTTCTTGCGCGCCAGGCACAACAGCAGCATGGCCAGCAGCATCGAGGGCTCGAAGATGGTCAGCAGATAGAAGAGCGTGTCCAGGGCCCGGTTGCCATCATCCCAGAGACTGACCGACGCCCCCAGCACGGCCAGCACGCCCAGATGCACCAGCAGCAGCGTGCGCGAGAAGACGCCCGGGCTGCAGAACTCGGGGATGACCGGCGCAGGCGCCCCCTCGCTCTGGCGCCGTGCCTTGGCGCCCTCTCCCGAATCGGCCGGGCCGCCCGCGGCGGGCTTGTCCTTATAATTTGCAGCGACATCGCCATTCCCGCTCCCAGGCTGCGGGCTGGTGCCCGAACCCGTCGGTTCCTGCGCACCGGGTGCCGGCCCGGGAGCCGACTGCATCACACTACTCATAGAAGATCCATCACATGACCGGACAATTTGGCAACAAGGACAAGGCATGGTCGGCACGGTTCTCCGAACCCGTGTCCGATCTGGTGAAACGCTACACGGCCTCGGTGGACTTCGACCAGCGCCTGGCCGAGGTCGACATCCGGGGGTCGCTGGCCCACGCCGCCATGCTTGCCGCGACCGGCATTCTGAGTGAAAGCGATCTGGCGTCAATCCAGCGTGGTTTTACAACCATTCGTGAGGAGATCGCCGCCGGCCGCTTCACGTGGTCGCTGGATCTGGAGGATGTCCACCTCAACATCGAGAAGCGCCTGACCGAGCTGGTCGGTGATGCCGGCAAGCGCCTGCACACGGCCCGCTCGCGCAACGACCAGGTCGCCACCGACATCCGCCTGTGGCTGCGTGACGCCACCGACGAGATCCTGGCCCTGCTGCGTGCACTGCAGGAAGCGCTGCTGGCGCTGGCCGAGCAGCACGCCGACACGATCATGCCGGGCTTCACCCACCTGCAGGTGGCGCAGCCCGTCACCTTCGGCCACCACCTGCTGGCCTATGTGGAGATGCTCTCCCGCGATGCCGGACGCCTGGCCGACACCCGCCGTCGCATCAACCGGCTGCCGCTGGGTGCAGCGGCCCTCGCCGGCACCACCTTCCCCATCGACCGCGAACACGTGGCACGCACGCTGGGCTTCGATGGCGTGTGCGAGAACTCGCTGGATGCCGTCTCCGACCGCGACTTCGCCATCGAGTTCTGCGCCGATGCCAGCCTGCTGATGATGCACCTGTCGCGCTTCTCGGAAGAACTGGTGAACTGGATGTCGCCCCGGGTCGGCTTCATCGACCTGTCGGACCGCTACTGCACCGGCTCGTCGATCATGCCGCAGAAGAAGAACCCCGACGTGCCCGAGCTGGTCCGCGGCAAGACCGGTCGCGTCTATGGTCACCTGATGGCGCTGCTCACGCTGATGAAGGGCCAGCCGCTGGCCTACAACAAGGACAATCAGGAAGACAAGGAGCCGCTCTTCGACACGGTGGACACCCTGGTGGCCACGCTGCGCCTCTTTGCCGACATGACCACCGGCATCCAGGTGCGCGCCGAGCGCATGCGTCAGGCCGCCGCCGAGGGCTTTTCCACCGCCACCGACCTGGCCGACTACCTGGTCAAGCGCGGTCTGCCCTTCCGGGATGCCCACGAACTGGTGGCGCAGGCCGTGCGCGAGGCCTCCGACGCCGGCGTGGACCTGGCCGGCCTGGGCCGCGAGCGCCTGAAGGCCCTGAGCCCGCTGGTGGGCGACGACGTGCTGGAGACGCTCACCCTGGAAGGTTCGGTGAACGCGCGCAACCACATCGGCGGCACCGCACCGGCTCAGGTGCGCGCCGCCATCGCACGCCATCGGGCACGACTGGCCAGCGCCTGAGCACACCCTCGGGCAGCCTCCCCCTGCCCGACACGTTGTCCGACACGCTGCCCAGGTACGGCATGCACCGGCGCCGGCCCGGTGCATCGCAGCACCCGAGGCATGCCCACGCATGCCCCGGACGGCATGATGCCTTCTGTCCATGCCTTCCTGCCGCCGGACGGCCCGGCGTCCGATCCGGCACGAATCGTTTCCCCATAAAACACGACAGCCGGGGTCCAAGGCTTCGTGATGGGAAGGGCTCTCGTTATAATCGGCCATTCCCTAGCACTTTTCGGACCACCCCGTGCCGGCCCGCCCAGGGCTCATCCAGAAGCCCGGCAGGCAATCAGGGCACGTGCCACGGTCCGTGTCGATGATCACCGAGCCAGAGCCCCCGTCCCGCCAGCGTTGCGGCACCCCTTTTTTCACTCCCGCCTTCGGGCAGCCCGCCGACATGGATGACCGGGCGCAGATGTGCGGATCCATGATTGTGGCCTGCATTCCGTCCCGCCAGGCCGTGCCCATTCAGGAGAGCCGCTGATGGAAGCTGCCGTCCTGCTGGGCCTGATCGTGCTCAATGGCCTGTTCGCCATGTCGGAGGTGGCGCTGCTCACGGCGCGCAAGGCGCGACTGCAGCGTCTGGTGGCCGAAGGCGACAAGAGCGCCGCGGCCGCCCTGGCCCTCGGTGAAGATCCGACCCGTTTCCTCTCCACCATCCAGATCGGCATCACCTCCATCGGAGTGCTGAACGGTATCGTCGGTCAGGCCGCCTTCGCCGAACCGCTGGCGCGCTGGCTGCTGTCGCTGGGTGTAGCCCAGAAGACGGCCGAGATGCTGGCCACCACGCTGGTGGTCGTGCTGGTCACCTATGTGGCCATCGTCGTCGGCGAACTGGTTCCCAAACGTCTGGGCCAGATCAGCGCCGAGACCGTGGCCCGGCTGGCCGCTCGTCCCATGGGCGTCCTGTCGCTGGTCTCGCGCCCGTTCGTGATGGCGCTCACCGGCTCCACCAACCTGATCCTGCGCAGCATGGGGGTCGATCCGGACACCGAACAGAAGGTGACGGAAGAGGAAATCCACGCGCTGCTGGCCGAAGGCTCCGAATCCGGAGTCATCGAGCAGAGCGAGCACGTCATGGTGCGCAACGTGTTCCGCCTGGACGAGCGCCAGATCTCCTCGCTGATGGTGCCCCGCAGCGATGTGGTGTACCTGGACGTGGAAGATCCGCAGGAGGAGAACCTGCAGAAGGTCGCCGAATACGAGCATTCCCGCTTCCCGGTGTGCCGTGGCGGCCTGGATGACGTTCTGGGCATCATCCACACCAAGCAGCTGCTGGCACAGTCGCTGCGTGGCGAGAGCATCGACTTCTCGCAGAACCTGCAGGAAGTGCTGTACGTGCCGGAGACCCTCACCGGCATGGAGCTGCTGGAGAACATCCGCAACTCCAACACGCAGATTGCGCTGGTGCTGGACGAGTACGGCGAGGTGCAGGGCCTGGTGACGCTGCAGGACCTGCTGGAGGCCATCACCGGCGAGTTCACCTCCCCCGATGACGATGACAGCTGGGCACTGCAGCGGGCCGACGGTTCGTGGCTGCTGGACGGGCTGATTCCCATCCCCGAGCTGAAGGACCGGCTGAACCTGGCCACCGTGCCCGAAGAAGACAAGGCACGCTACCAGGCACTCTCGGGCATGATGATGCTGCTGCTGGGCCGCATGCCGCAGACCGGCGACATCCTCACCTGGGACAAGTGGAAGTTCGAGGTTGTGGACATGGACGGCAAGCGCATCGACAAGGTGCTGGCCACCCCGATCCAGCCCGAAGAAGAAGCCGACGAGGAAGACCCCGACGTCGAACGCGACGGGCACAGCCGCTTCGATGGTGACGACCCGCACGAACCCGGCGAGCAGCGCACAGACAACGCATGAGGTGTTGTCATGGGGCAGGCCCGAACCTGCTCCTGCCTGAGACACGAAGAAACGCCTCGATGAAATTGAGGGGTGCCTTGAGAACGGTGATCATGAAAATGCCCGCATGACCGTGGAACCATCCACATCATGCGGGCTTTTTTGTTGCTGCACCCTTCCAGCCATCGCCCCATGCACGGCAGGCACATGCCTTTTCCTGCGAGCCCCTGGGCAACGGATCGCCCGGGCCGCTGCTGTCATTGCCCCCAGAAGCGCCATGGATGTGCCATGGCACTTCGGACGGCGCAGACACACGGCTTACTTGCTGCTGGCCATCCGCTTGGGCCGCCAGCCGCCGCCCAGCGCCTTGTACAGGTCGATGGTGGCCAGCAGGTTTTCCAGACGCAGCTGCACCGCCAGATCCTGCGCCTGGAACAGTGTGCGCTGGGTATCCAGCAGGGCCTGCATGGTGTCACTGCCGGAGCGATAGCGCGACTCGGCCAGCCGCACGGCCTCGCGACCATGCACCAGTACCTCCTGGTGGGCCTCCTGCTGCTTTGCGCTGCCCTGCAGCGCGTTCAGCGCATTTTCCACATCGCCCAGCGAGCTGATGATGGCTGCGCGGTAATCGGCCAGCAGTTCCTCGCGACGCGCCAGGGACAGGTCACGCCCGGCAGCCAGCCGGCCATTGTTGAGCATGGCCGCGAAAAAACCCGCTGCAGCGGCTTTTCCGCGACATGAACATCACCGCTGCCCACGCCTACACCAACTACGACCTGTGCGCCGAAGCCATGGGTCGCGAGCTGATGGGGCTGGCGCCGGACCCCGCCGTTGCACCGGCTCCATGAACCACATTGTCAAGTTTCATGAAGCTTATGCAATATTTTCGATCATCTGGTTACGATTTGCAGATTGCCAATCATATTGATACGCAGATAAGTTAGGACTGCAGAAGTCAAAAATATGTGTTAACTGGCCCGCGGGAAGGGCCTGTACTGCAAATCTGCGCCGGATTTCCCTTAACTCTTTGCTCAAGGAGATGAGCCCACATGAAACCTAAGCATTTTTCCCTCAGACCGCTGGTCGTCAGCCTTGGCGCGTGTGGGATTCTGTTCTCCGGAAGCGGCATCCATGCCCAGGAAGTGTCCACGGAAGATGATGGTGCCATCCGTGCCACCAGCGACGATGGCGCCATTCGTGCAACGGGTGACGACGGCGCCATTCGCGCCACCAGCGATGACGGCAGCAGCGGCTCCGGGCTGAAGGTCAAGGCAGCCACGCTGCCGGAGATCCACGTGACGGACCGCAGCCGGGATGTGAACCAGGTGAGTGGGTATGTGCCGACGAGTTCTTCGGCCGGGACGCGTACCGAGACGCCGATCAACGAAATTCCGCGTTCGATCAGCGTCGTCGGGGCTCAGCAGATTCAGGACCAGAATTCCCGTTCGATCTCTGAGGCCATGCGTTACATGCCCGGCGTCAACGCCAACTACTTCGGTGCAGACCCGTTTGGTGAATGGATCCAGATGCGGGGCTTCGATACCCGTCCCTTCCAGGATGGCATTCCGGACATCATCTCCAACTCGGAAAAGGGCGATGTCAAGGATGAGCCCTTCCTTTATGAGCGCATGGAAGTGCTGCGGGGTGCCAGCGCTGCAGTTTCGGGCAACAATGGCCCCGGCGGCGTGATCCACATGGTGAGCAAGCGACCGCAGGCCACCAAATTCGGTGAACTCAATGTGAGCTATGGCACCAACGACACCAAGCTGATGTCGCTGGATTCCACCGGTCCGCTGGACAAGGATGGTCAGTGGCTGTACCGGGTGATCGCCCTGGGCAGCAAGGGCGGCGCGCAAGTGGACCACGCCAAGAGTGAGCGGGCTGTCTTCAAGCCCATGTTGACGTGGGTGCCTACCGCAACCACCAACATCACCGTATTTGGAGAGTACCAGCGCGATTACAACAACACCGTGCTGGGTTACCTGCCCAAATGGGGCACGCTGTTCGACCGGGCTCCGGGCAAGCTCTCGCCCCGGCTGTTCGTCAGCGAGCCAGACTGGGACCGCGCCCGTGGCATCCGCAAACGCGCCGGCTGGGAGGTGAACCAGCAGCTGAGCGACAACTGGAGCCTGCGCCACCACCTGCGCTACTCGAAGAGCGAGCGTGATCTGCGGAGCATGTATCCGGCGTATAGCGCTTACAAGGAAAGAATCTGGACGGATGAAGACGGCAACGAGGATGTCGCCAACGGTCTGTACATGCAGCGCAGGTACACCTTCGAGGCGGGACACCGCAACTCGCTGACAGCGGACCTGCTGTTCCAGGGCCGTTTCGACACCGGGGGCATGAAGCACACCGCCCTGATCGGTTTCGATGTGAACAGCATTCGCGCAAGCAACAAGAGTCTCGATGAAGAGACGTCCTCACTGAACGCTTACAATCCAGAGTACGGCAACTTCGAGGCCCCCGATCTTTCTTCACTCAACCCGGACATCAACCCGGAAACCAAGAAATTCAAGTACTACGGCATCACGCTGCAGGATCAGATCAAGATCACCGATGCGATATCGGCGTCTGCCGCACTGCGTTATGACAAGGTCGAACAGCAACTGACCACTGCGGTGCCTCCAGAAAATGCCCGCCAGCAAAAGGAAAAGTACAGCAATGTCAGCCCCACGCTTGGCGTGATGTGGGACGTTGGTGGCGGCGTCAAGCCTTACATCAGCTATGCTGAGTCCTTCCTCATAGATAATTCGTACGGGGCACGCAAGTTTGACGGTTCGATGCTGAAGCCGGAGAAAGGCAAACAAACCGAAGTCGGTGTCAAATGGCAATCCGCTGACAAACGCGTCCTGCTGACTGGAGGGCTGTTCAACACCACCATCAACAACAGGGTCGTCGACGACCTGGATAACGAAGGCTTCTCCATCCAGGGAGGCAAACAGAAGGCCCGAGGCGTTGAGCTGGAATCCAGCTTCAACATGCGAACCTGGAACCTAATTGCCCAATACACCTACGTCAAGAACCAGTACAAGGCCCCATTCACGGGCTTGGAGCAGTTGCTCGATGTACAGATCCTGGGCCTTCCAAAACATGCCGCCTCCGTCTGGGCCACTTACCGCTTCAGTGACTTCGGGCTGCCGAACCTGCGTGCCGGCGCCGGTATTCTCTATAAAGGGAAAACGACCGACGGCAGCAACCAGACACGTGACTCAGTACCATCCGTGACCACCGGCGATCTGATGGCCAGCTACGAGGTAGACAACGTCACGTTCGCATTGAACGTGAACAACGTGGCCGACAAGAAGTACCTGGCCTATTGCAGCTACGACGGTGACTGCGGTTGGGGTAGTCGGCGGAACATCACTGGTACGATCACGTATCGCTGGTAAGCGCCATTTTTCGACGAAGAGTACGACACTCCCGCATGGGGTGTCGGGAACGCCGGTTGGCCTGTTTGGCAGCCGGCGTTTTTTATTGCCATAAACAAACCTGGTATATTTTTCGACCGCCACTTATGCCAACTAATTATTGACAACATGATACATTTTCGTATAATTATAATTCTCAGCGTTTA
>CAUVLK010000030.1:0-12742 GCA_963552635.1 uncultured Lautropia sp.
TCTTCCGTCAGGTTCAGCGGCAGATCGTTGCAGATGGCCACCAGCTGCGCACTGAAGTCCAGCCCGCCCCGGGCCGCCGCCTTGCGGGCCGCAGCCTCGCGCACGGCGGCATCCTGAACGGGCACCGTGCGGTGTGTGCCCGGCGCCGCAGCCTTGGCGTGTTCGTCGACCTCCTCCGCCTCCCTCTCGTCCGCGAAGTCGTCCGGATCGGTCTCCTGGGCGCTGACCGGGCGACCGCCACTGTCCGTGCGCAGGTCCGGGTAGCCCATCGAGACCGGCCCCCGGGGCGACAGCAGCGCATGCGAGGGGGCGATCTTCAGCGACACCATGTCCTCCGGCAGCGGCGCGTCGGCCACCAGCCGGGCTTTCTGCAGGCGCTTCTCGTAGGCGGGGTAGGCGCCCGCCTCGACGCGCTGGAAGGCACGCGGCAGCGGCGACAGATACTCGTCCGGGTCGAAGGGGAAGCTGTTCGAGGCGCGCCCGTGGTTCAGCTCGTCGTAGAGATCCTGCAGCTGTGGCGCCATGAAGGCCCAGTCGTCCAGGGCACGCTGCAAGGTGCCGGTGATCCGCGAGGCCATCACGGCATGTTTCAGATCGCGCGAAACGACGACCAGCTGGCCGTCACGGGAATCGTCCTTGCGGGTGGCGAGTTTCATGACGTTACATCTTTCCGTTCCGAAAGGTGTATTTTGTCGCAGACGCTCCCGACATGGCGATGTCGCATCGTCGTCGCACGGGACAAAGCTCGGGGATCCGCGCGGATCCCCTGACAGGACCCGCCGGCCGCCCGGGTCGCCAGGCATGCGCAGGCCTGACCGGCGCAAGGCCCGACCCATACTCTCCGCGCCGCAGCGGGTACCATTGGACCACTCCGCAACAACCCCCGGCGTCTACGCCGTTCGAGTGCCATGGCATTTCCCAAAGGACCTCCCAAGCCCTCCTCCGGCCTTTTCTTCTGGCTGGTCATCGCTGTCGTGTCGTCATTGCTGCTGCTCCTGTGGGGCTGGCAGGCCGGCATGCTGGGCAAGGCCGGCAGCTTCCTGTCCGGTCTGATCTCGCCCGCACAGTACGCCGGTTACGGCAAGCAGACCGCCGACAATGACGGAACCGGCCGGCCGGCCCTGCGAGCCGAGGAAGAGGCTGCCCGCCACCGCGCGGACGCTGAACGCAAGGCGCGCGAAGAAGCGGCCGACACCGCCACCCAGACGGCTGACAAGGCAGCAGCCGACAAGGCAGCAGCTGACAAGGAAGCGGCCGACAAGGAAGCGGCCGACAAGGCGGCCGCCGAGAAAGCCGCTGCCGACAAGGCTGCCGCTGAAAAGGCCGAAGCCGAGCGCCTGGCTGCCGAGAAGGCGCAGGCCGAGAAGGAGGAAGCCGAACGCCAGGCTGCTGCCGAGGCCGAGAAGAAGGCCGCCGAAGAGGAAGCCGCCCGCAAGGCCGAGGTCGAGGCCCAGAAGAAGGCGGCTGCCCAGCAGCTGGCTGCCACCGAGCAGACGGGTGCCCAGGCTGGCAAGCGTCGCGTCCAGGTGGCTCCGGCCGATGCCGGCGAGGCGGCCGTCAACAAGGAACTGGCGAAGAACTGGCCCCTGGCCCAGCTGCGCAAGTACTTCAACCTGCAGGAACAGGCACGCCGCCTGGTCATCACCGTCGACAACCTGCCGCGCGAGCACGTGCCGTCGCAGCTGCGCGTCACCCGGGGCGTGCCCGAGCTTCTGCGCGTGAAGAAGGAGGGCGAGACCATCACGCTGGATCCGTCCAACTACGAGCGCTATGACCGCATCATCGGCTACGTCGAGAAGATGGATGCGCGCAAGATCGGCCGGCTGTACGCCAAGTTCTATCCGCTCTTGCAGCGCACCTACGAGGAAACCGGCTTCCCCGAGGAGCGTTTCCACGACCGCGTGCTGGCCGCGCTGGACGACATGATGGATGCGCCGCGCCCCACCGGTCCCATCCGGCTGGTGCAGCCCAAGGTGCTCTACCGCTTCGAGGATGATCACCTGGAGAACCTGTCGGCAGGCCAGAAGATCATGATCCGCGTCGGTCCCGACAACGCTGCCCGCCTGCGCAAGGTGCTGGCCCGCGTGCGGGCTGCCATTGCGGCGCATGACCCCGACGAGCAGGAATGATGCCTGGCGGGTCTGAGCCCGCTTCCTGACGTTCCCACGGCGCCCTTCACGGGCGCCGTTTCGTTTCTGCCTCAGGAAGGCGTCGCCAGAAAGCATCGAGCTGGACAGTGCCGCTATTGTGCGGCGCAGCAAACCATGGGAGAATGAGTTTTGTGCGATGCAGCAAACGTCGGGAGCCTCTGACATCCCGGTGTTCCAGTGGCTGCACCTTTTCCGGGCAGGCGTCGCTGCCTGCTCCACCCGATACCGGAGGTCCCCATGTTTCCTTCCATCGATGAGCTGATGAAGGCCCAGGCCGAAGCCTTCAAGACCACCAACTCCGTGGCCACCACGGCCTTCGACGGCGCCCGCAAGCTGCTGGAGCTGAACGTGCAGGCAGCCCGTGCCGGCATGGAAGAGTCATCGGCACAGCTCAAGGCCCTTCTGGCCGCCAGGGATGTCAGCGCTCTCAACACCCTGCTGGCCGACCTGTTCTCGCAGTTTTCCAAGCCTGAAGGCAACAAGGCCGCCGCCTACGTGAAGGATGTCTACGACATCGCCCAGCAGACCCACAGCCAGGTGGTCGAACTCATCGAGAAGCAGGTGGCCAGCAGCCAGCAGCAGCTGCTGGCCGCCGTCGATGCCCTGGCCAAGAACGCCCCGGCCGGCTCTGAAGGCGCCGTCAAGCTGCTGCGCCAGAGCGTGGTCGAGGCCAATACCGCCTTCGGGAAAGTCCAGGCTGCCTCGCGTCAGGTGCTGGACCTGATCGACGCCAACGTCAACAACCTGGCCAGGACGGGCGAAGCGGCCGCGAAGAAGAAGTAAGCTGATCTCCCCATGCCCATGAAAAGGCCGCAGTGCGCGTCGCGCCTGCGGCCTTTCTTGCGTCATGCTGGCGTGGTTGCCGTATCTGTCCTGCCATGGCGCCGTTCTCATGCTGCTGCCGGCACATCCACCGCCACCGCGGCGAGGGGGTTGTGCAACCGCCGCCGACCATACGCCTGCCGCAACTTCGACGGCGATTGTTGCCGGTGTGTCCTGGCTGTCCCTTCAGGTAGGGCTTCTGCGGCCCGCCCTGGCCTGATCGTGTAGTGTGGGGACAGCTTGCCCGGCCATTTCGCCGGGTTCTTCCCCATTTCAGGAGACAGCCATGGCATCGAAGCCTTCCTGCTCACGTACCGCATCGGCCCTGGCGCTGGCCGCTTCCCTGCAGATGACGACGCCCGCCGTCGCGGATGACGCGACGCCCCGTCTCGGCGTCTCTCCGATCCGGGAAGTGATCCAGGCCATGACCCTTGAAGAGAAAGTGGCGCTGGTGCTGGGGCAGGGCATGGCCGGCATGTCGGGGGGCATGCAGGGGCCGGTCGTCGGGGTCGACACGAACAGCCGGGTTCCCGGTGCGGCCGGCACGACCTTTCCCATTGCACGACTGGGCATTCCCTCGATCGTTCTGGCTGATGGACCGGCCGGCCTGCGCATCGACCCGACACGGGACGACGCGCCGAATCAGACCTTCCATGCCACGGCCTTTCCCATTGCCTCGCTGCTGGCCAGCTCATGGGACGATGCGCTGGTCGAACGTGTGGGAGAGGCCATGGGGGCGGAAGCGGCAGCCTATGGCGTCGATGTCTTCCTGACGCCGGCCCTGAACCTGCATCGCTATCCGCTGGGTGGCCGAAACTTCGAGTACTACTCGGAAGATCCGCTGGTTTCCGGCAAGATGGCCGCCGCCATGATTCGCGGAATCCAGTCGCAGGATGTGGGCACGTCGGCCAAGCATTACGCGGCCAACAACCATGAATGGAACCGCAACACCATCAACGTGAAGGTCAGCGAGCGTGCGCTGCGCGAGCTTTACCTGAAGGGTTTCGAGATCGCCGTCAAGGAAAGCAGTCCGTGGACGATCATGACTTCCTACAACCGGATCAACGGAACCTATACCTCGGAAAGCCCCTGGCTGCTGCAGGACGTGCTGCGCGATGAATGGGGCTTCGAGGGCGTCGTGATGACGGACTGGTTCGCCGGTGCGGATGCCGTGAAGCAGATGCAGGCAGGCAATGACCTGCTGATGCCCGGCACCCAGTCGCAGCAGCAGGCGCTGCTGAACGCAGCCAGAAAGGGTCAGCTGGATGTGCAGGTGCTTGATCGAAACATCGAACGCATCCTCGATCTGATCATGAGGACCCGAACCTTCCGTCATGAGCCTGTCAGCAATAAACCTGATCTGGATGCCCATGCGCAGATCTCGCGCAAGGCCGCCACGGAAGGCATGGTGCTGCTGAAGAACGAACGTGACGCCCTGCCGCTTGCGGCCGGGAAGAAGCTGGCACTCTTTGGCAACAGCACCCATGACATCATCATCGGTGGTACCGGCAGTGGCGATGTTCATGAAGCCTATTCGGTGACATTGCCCCAGGGGCTGGAAAATACCGGCTACGCCACTGACAGGACGCTTTCTCACGCCTATGCCCAACATATCAAGGCGGCAAAGGCACGTCGCCCGGAAACCAATCCCTTCCTGGCGCCGCCACCACTGCCCGAGCTGGTGCCGACGGCCGAGCAGATCGACGCTGCCGTTGCTGCCAATGATGTCGGCGTCATTACGATCGGCCGGAATTCCGGTGAATTCATCGATCGCAAGGCGAAGGATGACTTCTATCTGACGGAAGCCGAGCAGACGCTCGTCAGGAATGTCTCGACTGCCTTTCACAGGGCCGGCAAGCCGGTCGTGGTGGTGCTGAACATTGGTGGCGTCATCGAGCTTGCCAGCTGGCGCGATCAGGTCGATGCCATTCTGCTGGCGTGGCAGCCCGGGCAGGAAGCCGGCCATGCCATGGCGGACGTTTTGTCCGGCAAGGTGAACCCGTCCGGCAAGCTGACCGATACCTTTGCGCTCGATCTGAAGGACTATTCCGCTGCCGAGAACTTCCCCGGCGTGACGCTGCTGGGTCCTGAACCTGCCGCCCGTGGCGGCATCGTCATCAACGATCGTGCTGCAGAGGTGGATTACCGCGATGACATCCAGGTCGGCTATCGCCACTTCAACACCCGGGGTGTCGAGGTGGCCTATCCCTTTGGCTACGGCCTTTCCTACACCCGCTTCGAGTACCGGGATCTGAAGCTGACACGTGAGGATGCGGGCTTCACGGCCTCGATCATCGTCACCAACACCGGCCGTCGTGCGGGCAAGGAAGTGGTGCAACTCTATGTTTCGGCGCCGAACAATGCTCTGGAAAAACCTGCCGCCGAGCTGCGTGCCTATGCCAGGACTCGGCTGCTTCAGCCGGGTCAGTCCCAGAAGCTTGTCATGCGGGTGGAGCACCGAGGGATGACGTCCTTTGATCCCGCTGTTCACCGGTGGGTGGCTCATCCGGGACGCTACACCGTCCGTATCGGTGCGTCCTCACGTGACATTCGTCAGCAGGCCCACTTCGACATCAAGGATGAACTGAGTTTCATGCCCTGATCTTCTGGCGCATGATGCGTTGAGAAGATCCTTTCGGTCGTTGTATCTCGTTCCGTGGTGCACCGGCGCGTGAGGCTTGTTCAGCGAAACCTGGAGACCATCACAGGGAAGATCGCTGAAGTACGAAAGATCGAAGAAAAAAGGCCGCAGAGCAAAGCACTCTGCGGCCTTTTTTTCATCACGTCATCGTTCGGTGACGTATCACATCAGTGCGTTTATCCGGCGCATCAGCGCACGGCATCAGTCCTGCGAAGGCGTCGTGCCGACGCCACCGCCAGGACGACCACCGCGTCCGCCACGGCTACGACGGCGATCGTTGCCGGTGCGTCCGGGTTCTCCGGCGCGCGTCGTGGTGCGCTGGCTGGGGGTGCCGTTCAGGTCGCCATGGCTGCGACCATCGCGTCCTTCGCGCGGGCTGCCTGCTGCACCACGCCCGGCTGCGGGCGCACCCCGCCGTCCGTTGCTGCCCCGACGCTGGCCCGGGGGCAGCGGCGGACGGTCGTTGATGTCGTCGGTGGAATCACCCGGCTGGGCCTGCCAGCCCGTGAAGCCTTCCACTTCCACCCGCGGGATCTGACGCTTGATCAGGCGCTCGATGCCGGTGAGCAGCTTCATTTCCTCGCGGTCCACCAGTGACACGGCCGTGCCTTCGTGACCGGCCCGGCCGGTACGGCCAATACGGTGCACGTAGTCTTCCGGCACGTTGGGCAGCTCGTAGTTCACCACGTGCGGCAGCTCGTCGATGTCCAGACCGCGCGCCGCGATGTCGGTGGCCACCAGCACGGGCAGGCTGCCGTCCTTGAAACGCGACAGCGCCCGGGTGCGGGCCCCCTGGCTCTTGTTGCCGTGGATGGCCATGGCTTCGATGCCGTCCTTGCCCAGCTGCTCGGCCAGGCGGTTGGCGCCGTGCTTGGTCTTGGTGAAGACCAGCACCTGTTTCCAGCGGCGCGAGCCGATCAGGTACGACAGCAGCGCCCGCTTGCGGGTCTTGGGCACCAGGTGGGCGCTTTGTGCCACCAGTTCGGAGGCGGTGTTGCGCGGGGCCACGTCCACCTCGGCCGGGTTGTCCAGCAGGCCGTGTGCCAGCGAGCGGATCTCGGGCGAGAAGGTGGCCGAGAACAGCAGGTTCTGGCGCTTGGCCGGCAGCTTGGCGATGACGCGGCGGATGTCGTGGATGAAGCCCATGTCCAGCATGCGGTCGGCTTCGTCCAGCACGAAGATCTCCACGCCGGAGAGGTCGACGGTGCCCTGCTGCACGTGGTCCAGCAGTCGGCCCGGCGTGGCCACCAGGATGTCCACCGGCTGGCGCAGCGCCTGGATCTGCGGATTGATGCTCACGCCCCCGAAGATCAGCACCGAGCGGATGCGCGTGTACTTGGCATAGGCCTTGACCGACTCTTCCACCTGCGCGGTGAGTTCACGCGTGGGGGTGAGGATCAGACAGCGGGGGCGGCCCGGCTTGCGGGTCTGCATGGGGTTGTCCAGCAGCCGCTGCAGGATGGGCAGCGTGAAGCCGGCGGTCTTGCCCGTGCCGGTCTGCGCGGCGGCCAGCAGGTCGCGGCCGGTCAGCACCACGGGAATGGCCTTGGCCTGGATGGGGGTGGGGTTGGTGTAGCCCACGTCGGCCAGCGCCCGCAGCAGCGGGTCGGCCAGGCCAAGGCCGGAAAAGGATGTGTCAGTGTTCAATGTCAGGCTCCAGCCCGGCAACAAGCCATCCCGGCGCCCGGAACGGGAGCGGGAACGGTCGGCGGGGCCGTGTTGAGATGAGGGAAGGAGGACAATAGGTCTTGGTTGGGTTGTCCGGGCTGATACGCCGACAGGCAGGGTGCCCTGGGGCAGTGTCTGAACGCTGTCGTGACGGTGCAGGGGCATGCCCTGTCGAGAGAGGCCCGGTGCGGCACCATCCGGGCCAGCCTGCCCATGGCGGCCTGGTCCCCGAATGGGTCCGATGGGTCGCATTATACGGGGAGGCCGTACGAAACACCGTGTTTCATGACGGATCGTTGCGCGCATCCCTGCCAAAAAAGGTCAAATGGCCGCCCCGGTTGCCCGATGGCGGCCTGCCTGATCCCTCAGAACAGATAGCGGCCGTAGTTGAGCAGCACGAAGCCCAGGCCCAGCATCACCAGGATGCCCAGCACGGCCGCAAACCAGAAGAACACCTTCGCCAGCTTGCGCAGTGCGCCGGTTGGCTGGGGCGGCCGGGCCGCAGGGACAATCCCCTGGGCGGCGGGGTGTCGGACAGCCGGAACCGTGGACGTGGCAGCCTGAGACGCGCTGCCGGCATGGGCTTCGCGGGCGGGGGCAGCTAGGGCCGTGGCGCCTGCTGCCTTTTGTTCTGCTGCCGGGCCCTCCACGGCCACACGGTCCGCTGCCACACCGTCCGGGGTAGCCATCGTTTCTGCCCGGGGGGATCCGGCCACGTTGACGGATCCCGCAGGAGCCGCCGAATCCTGTGGCTTGGAACGATCCGGGTCCACGGCCTTTTCTGGCGTGACATCGCGTCTGGCGACGGCGTGGCTGGCAGCGGCTGAGTCGGTAGCCGCGGTTTGGCTGCGGCTCAAGGTGTCGGACGCTCCATCCGTTGCCTTGGTGTCACCCGGAACGTCAGCCACCCTGGATCCATCGGGGTCATGAGGGCCTTTCGCGCCCCCCGTACCGCCCGGCGTGCCATCCGGGTGTTGGCCCATGTAGCCGGTCTCCACCAGCCGTCGCCATCCCCAGCGGATCCAGCCCAGCAGCGAGAACGCCAGCCACAGCGACCACGCCAGCATCATCGTCCGGTAGGCGGTCAGCGACATGGAGATCGCCCAGTCGGCGTCAGGCTGGTTCTGGAAGCGGTCCTGGTACCAGTTCAGCTCGAAGGGCGTGGAACCGTTGCCACCCACCAGCAGGTCGGGGTAGCCCAGCAGCGAACGCTGGATCGTCAGGTACAGCGCGATGGCGGCGAACAGTGTCCACAGCCCCAGCGCAAACGGCATGGTGCTGCGCGCGGCCTGCTCGTCACAGCCCAGGCGTCGCAGCTGCTGCGGCGAGGGCAGCCAGGCCAGCGCAAAGAACCAGCCGACCACGGCCAGTGCGCCCCACAGCGAGATGGGGGCCACGCCCAGCAGCAGCAACAGCCAGCCCAGCATGCCCAGCGGCGTCGTGCGGTGGCGACCCAGCACCATCGACACCGCCACCAGCAGCACGAAGAAGCCCCAGAAGCGCACGGCCGGTCCGATGCCGGTACCGCCCACCAACAGCACGACCCGGCTTTCGGGCAGGTTCAGCTGCGTGGTGGCGTTCACGCCCGGCAGGTTCAGGGCCAGCGGCTGCGTCTGGAAGCGGTTGAAGGCGCCATCGGTGCCCTGCGGCACGCGCCAGCGCAGCGTCACGGTGTGCTCACCCGGAATCACCGGCAGCTCCAGCTGGCCGTCGCGCGCCTGCAGCGGCACCTCGTCGTTGTCCAGCCGCATGCCCAGAAGTTCCGCGCCGGGCGGCAGCGTGGCACGCTGGGTGCCGGCCAGGCTGGCGCGGAAGTGCAGCGTGGTCTCGGCCAGGGTGCTGTGTGCACCCGGGGTCAGCGTCGTGACATGGCCTTGCAGCGTCAGCGTGGGGCCGCTGATTGTTGAGGGCTGCAGGGCCTGCACCTGCAGGCGCTCGCCCGGCCACGGCTGCCACCAGGGCGCCAGCTGGCCGTCCTGCACGTAGTTCGTGGGCGCCATGCCCTCCCAGCGCAGGTGCCAGGTGGTGCCGTAGCGCATGGTCCAGATCTCGATCTGGTTCATGGCCGGCAAGGCCTGCCAGACAAAGTCCGTGCTGATGGGCAGCGTGCTGGCCAGCGTGATGCGCCGGGCGCTGCCCAGCTCGATCTCGGCCACACCATCGCTCACCGATACCCGGTCGTCGTTGACCGATTCGCCGGGCAGCAGCGCAAAGCGCACCTTCACCGGCGCCTGGCTCACCGACAGCCGGGAGATGCGCGTTTCCAGCCGCCAGCGCTCGTCCATCACCAGCGTGCGCTCCACCAGTGCAAAGCCGGGCAGGGCGTCGGGCACGTGGGCCAGCTGCTTCGTGGCCGGCTCGTCCGCCTTGTCCAGCTTGCGGGTCAGCGTCAGCACGCCGTCATTGGGCAGCCCCTGGGCGTTCAGCGCGCCCGCCGTCCACACCGTGCTGTCCACCTGCAGCATGCGTGGCGCCATGGGCAGCGGCAGGCGTACATGCGCTCCCTGGCCCAGCGTACCCTGCAGCTCCACCACATGGATGCCGGCAGGTACCAGCACCCACAGGTCCTGCCCGTCGCCCTGGCGGCTGGCCTCGCGTCGCGTCGTGGCGGGCTGGCCGTTCAGCAGCACGCGCTCCAGCCGCCAGTTGTCTGCGCCGTCATGGCCCGGCAGCGGCACCTGCATGGTGGCCTGAGCGTGCACCAGCAGCTGCAGCGTCAATCGTTCGGCATCGGCCTTCACGCGCGTCTGGGCCACGGCCGCGCAGTGGGGCAGACAGCTCGGGGCCGGATACAGATGCTCGCGGATCGCTTCCAGCTGCTCGGCCTTGTAGCCCGAGGCCGCCTGCACGGGCTGGGCCGGCCAGGCCAGGGTGAGGACCGTCAGGGCCGCCAGCATGGCGGTCGTGGCGGTGCTGGCGGTCCCCATTCCATGGCCTGGCTCCGGATCCTGGGGCCGCCTGGGCAGGAAGCCGCCCGGCAGTACCCGGTACAGCGCCCACAGGCTGCCGAACAGCACCAGCAGCCGCACGATCTTCAGGATGCGCGTGCCCCAGGGGGGCAGCAGGTGAACCGTCACCGTCTGGTCGGGCTGCACGTCACCATGCAGCTCCAGCGTGTAGGCATTCCACGACCAGCCGGGCTCGCCGGGACCGGTCTGCACCGGCATGATGCGGCCCTGGTGGCGAACAGGTTCAGTCGCCTTGCCACGCTTCACGTCGTCGTCGTCGATCGAGTCGATCGACGACAGATCGGCCATGGCACGGCTGCGTGCCCGTTTCTGCAGGGTGGCCACTTCGCTGTCAGCGTCGGGACGGTGAGCCTGCACGTAGAAGCCGGATGTGTCACGCACCCGGGCATGTTCCAGCGACGGATAGATCAGCAGCCGCACCTCGTTCACGGCAAAGGGCGCCAGCACCAGCAGCAGGAAGAGGCACAGGATGCGGTTGCCGGCCTGCAGCCACTTCTCGGGGGCAGAGCCCTTGGGGGCCACCCGCTGGCAGGCCAGCAGCACCAGCAGCAGGATGATCAGCACCCCGGCGCCCTGCAGGTCATACCAGCTCAGCAAGGCTGCCAGCATCACCGTGGTGGCCGGCAGTGGCCGCAGCAGTCGGTACGCCGCCATGCCGATCAGCAGCATGAAGAAGAAATCGTACAGACGCCAGCGAGAGGTCCATGTTGCCGGCGTCACGTCGTCCACGCCGCTCGCGGCCAGCAGCGTCCAGCCCGGGGGCAGTTGCAGCTTGGCCTCCACGCCATCCAGCACCGTGTTCCAGCCATTGGCCGGCAGCGTGTCACTGCGGGACTCCAGCCGCGCCAGCGTGGTCAGCGTCAGGTTCTGGTTGCGCAGCTCCACGCCGGGGGCCGTGTCGGCCGCGTCATGCTCGGCAGCGTCATGCGGTTGTTCGGAAGAGGAAGACGGTTGCAGCAGGCCGATGGGCAGCGCCGTCTCGCCCTGGCGGGCATGGCCCAGCTGCGCCGGTCCCTGCAGCTGCAGGCGCCACGGTGCCGACAGCGTGCCGGTCAGCACGTCCTTCTGCGTGATGCCCTGGCCGTCAAAATCCAGCCACCACTGCCGTTCCAGCTTCAGCGAACTGGCTTCCGGATGCTCGTTGCCGCGCGTCCTATACACCAGTTGCAGCTTGTCCTTGGCGCCCACCCGGTAGGCAGGCAGCTGACGCCAGTCCTCGGGCACACGCGCCTGCTGCGCGTCCACGGCCTCCACGCCTTCCACCTGCGCCACATGCAGATCGTTGTGCCCCTCGTAGGACCAGATCTCCTCATCGGGCGCACCGGCCGGCAGCGCCAGCTCGGTCGTGGGCTGCATCTGACGGGTATCCACTTCCAGGTGCCAGTTGCCGGGCTTCAGCTGTACCTGCAGCCGGCCGTTCGGGTAGAGGCGCGCCGGCAGGTCGCTGCGCAGCGCCTGGGGCATGCTGTTGGCCAGCAATGCAGCCGGCAGCTCCACCTCGCGCGGCTGGCCGGCGACGTTCAGTTCATAGTGGGTCGTCACCTGACGAGGCACCCCGTCGTCGATCCGGCGACGGACCAGCATCGTCATCGTGTTGCTGATCACATCCGCTTCTGTGGCCGGCCGCGACGCCTTCAGCCACACATGCCGGTTGCGGTCCATCAGCGCCGTCACCGGCTTGCCATTGGCCACCACCGACAGTGTGCCCACCTGGGCGGGTACCCGCACCAGTTGCGGATCGGCCTGCCATTGCAGCGTGCCCGTCAGCACATGCTGCCCGGCCGGCAGCAGCACCTGCGGCTGATCGCTGCTGCCCGTCACCACCAGCGTCTGCCCCTGGCGGTTGCGCACCTCGGTCGGCCAGCTGCCCGCCTCGCCCGGCAGCATCACCGCCGCCGGCGCACCGTACACCGTCACGGCCAGCGTGAAGCGCGCTTGCCGGCCGTCGATGACCACGGCCAGATGCTCGGGCCACACGCAGGCACGGCTGCCTGCCTGATCATGTCGGCTAGGGCAGGCCAGCATCTCGTGCCCCTGCATCGCCCAGGGTACCCATTCCTGCAGCTCGCGCGGCAGACCGTCGGTGCGGGGGGCGATGGTGGGCGGGGAGGCGGGCAGCGCACTGGCGGCAGTCGATGAAGGAGCGGCCTGGACTGTTGCTGTGGCCAGCAGGCAGCCCAGCAGCGCTGGCCAGACTCGCAAGATCCCTTTGCCATGAACGGCGGGCCGGCGTCTTGATAGGGCAAATAGCGCGAATGGCATCGGAATCCCCAGTGAGGAGCGGATGATGTGCCTTCATCTTGCCCGTTTTGGCTTCCGTATGGCGGTATGTGAATGATGGGTGGTTAGTGAGCGTTGCCCGGTGGCAACGGGAAAGCGCCTGTCTCCATGTGCTGCGGCCACAACAGCGTCAGGACCTGATTCATCGGAGAATATCCAGAACGTGCAAGGGGCAGACGCTCTTGTTGATGGCTCTAAGGTTGTCGGGGTAG
>CAUVLK010000031.1:0-12718 GCA_963552635.1 uncultured Lautropia sp.
GGACGGTCTTCCGGGCCTCTGCGGCCAATCACAAGGCCTTGGTGAGCCTCCATCCGACCGTCTGTCGTCCAGCGGTTTACATGAAGGCAAGAAAACCACAAGACGCCGCCAGTCCACAGGATGGCTGGCAAGTGCAAAAATTTGCCACACCGTAGTGGAAAGAATGTTTTTCTGTTTAAAAACAATAGGTTAAAGACTTGTCCGAAGGGGGTTCACAAGGTACTGACACGGATTGAGACCCGAAAACAAATTCCGTTGCACTCCCGGAAACTACCGTTCGCACGATAGAACTTGACTGCCCCCCTCCAATTCCAAAGAATAGTGTCTGATGTTTTCGGGGTAAATCAAGGCCCGCGCCCGAATACCTCCTCAGTCTCACACGCACGGCCTTTCAAGCAGGAAAATTCATAGTATGGCAACGGGTACGGTCAAGTGGTTCAACGACGCCAAGGGTTTCGGCTTCATTACCCCGGATGAAGGTGGCGAGGATCTGTTCGCTCACTTCAGCTCCGTTCAGACCCAAGGTTTCAAGACCCTGAAGGAAGGCCAGAAGGTCTCGTTCGACGTGGTCCAGGGCCCCAAAGGCAAGCAGGCGTCCAACATCCATCCCGAAGGCTGATCATTCGGCCAGGATGGGCTGACGCCCTTACCGAAAAGGCTGGTAACGCAAGTTGCCAGCCTTTTTTCGTGGGGCTTCGCTTCATCACGGCACGCCAGGCGGCCGGTTGCGAACATCACAACGCATGCACCTTCCGTCCCTCCCCTGCTCACGCCGCCCAGTGCGCAGGGCCTGCCTGGAGAATCCTCAGTGGCCGTGGGCATGTCCGGCATGCCCGTCATGGTCATGGTGATGCTCATGGCCACCCATGCGGCCAGCCACATCCTGAACCTGGACCTGAACGTCCTGACGACCGGCGTGACGGAAATTCAGCGTCAGGGTGAAGTGCTCACCGGCCTTCAGCGGACGCGAGACCCCCAGCACCATCAGGTGGTAGCCTGATCCGGATCCTTTGTTCATGTCCACGCTGGCCCCGGCCGGAATGTCGATGGCAGACACCTGACGCATGCGCATCATGTCGTTTTCAACCTTCATCTCGTGCATCTCGGTGGCGCGAGCGATCCCGGTACTGGCCGACAGCAGCTGGTCGTCCTGCTGACCGTGGTTCTGCACCCGGTCGATATAGACGGCCAGATTGGGAACGCCAGGCCGTGGCGCTGCGGTGTAGGCACCGCTGACGACAACAGGCGAAGTCTTGGCCTGGGCACCATGGGCATGTTCATGCCCCTGATGAGCCGTTGCATGTTCCGCGCTCTCCCGTGCCATCTGAGCGGTGGCCATCGTCGGCTGGGCCATGGCCAGACAGGCCAGCAAGCCCAGGGCCAGCCATGCCGGACGGGAGATGTTCCGGATGCCACCCGCTGAAACAGAAAAAGCGCTCTTGCTCATGCGACTGGACTCCACGAAAAATAAGAGGCGCAGGAACGCGCTGACGAAGTATCCCGGGTAATGGGCGGGATGCCGAGGAAAAATCCGACAGGTGGCATCTGGCACTCTTCGCTCGACACCGGGCGCCCAACCACGGCCAGCATGCCGCAAGGCCTTGACATGCCCGGGGAAAGCTCTCGCCTGCGACATGAGCGAGCCTGCATCAGCCTGGACACTCCTGGTGCCAGGGACTCGATACGGATGCTCCGGATAGCCCCACAGGGACGCAGTGGATGCAGGGTCCCGACGACCCTGCATGCAATCCGGTCAAGGGAATGTGCCGTGATCAGCACTCCGGACCGTGCCAGGCCCGAACGAAACCGGAAGGATCAGGGCGCTCACGGCCCTTGGCATGTGCCTCGGCCGTACCCACGTGCACAAAGCCCAGCAGGTGCTCATCAGCCGCGAAACCCAGAGCGTCACGCACCTTGGGATCGAAGGCGTTGGGGCCGCTGACCCAGATGGCGCCGTAGCCCTGCAGGTACAGGCCATTGAGCAGGTTCATGACGGCAGCGCCTGCCGCCAGCCACTGCTCGATGACGGGCACCTTTTCGGAGCCCTCGATCAGGCGGACGGCCGGCACGATGGTCATGGGCGCCGCCAGCTGCTTGCGGCGATAGCGTTCGGGGTCTTCGTGGCCCCGCGCACGCGCTGCCTCGACCAGGATCTCGGCCAGCGCCGCCCGGGCCTCCCCCTGGACGGTGACGAAGCGCCACGGTTTCATGCCACCGTGATCCGGTGCTCGCATGGCCAGCTCGAAGGCCGTCTCCAGCTCGGAGGCCGAAGGCGCCGGCTCATGCAACGGCCAGGACGAGAAGCGCCCCTTGAGCGCCTCGATGGCCACCTCGCCGACTTCGGTCAGGTCAATCGTCTCGCTCATCGGTTCAGTTCCGGCCACGCGGCGCGTTTGCACTCTTCTGGCACGCCGGGCAGACGCCATACAGCGCCAGCCGACGCTCGGACAGATCGTAGCCATGTGCCTCGGCCACTTCGTACTGCACCTTCTCGATGACGGGGCTGGTGAACTCGTCCACCCGGCCGCAGCTCACGCAGATGAGGTGATCGTGGTGATCGCCCTCGTTCATCTCGAAGACGGCCTTGCCGCCATCGAAGACGTTGCGGCTGAGCAGGCCTGCCGCTTCCAGCTGCGACAGCACCCGATAGACGGTCGCCAGGCCCACGTCATGGCCCTGCTCCAGCAGCCGCCGGAACACGTCCTCAGCCGAAAGGTGGCGCTCTTCGCTGCCACGGATGATTTCTAGTACCTTGATTCTGGGCAGCGTGGCCTTCAGACCGACACTGCGCAATTCCTGATCCTGGGTGCTCATTGACCTTCCTGAGAGAGAAACGGTTTCGCGGCGGTGGGCAACCGGGCGATACTTCCGGGCAATCGCCCTCGATCCCGGCATTATGAACCATTTAGGCCGCCATGATCCGTCATGTGATACTGCTTTCCTGTTGATGAACCACTGTCCGGACCTGACTGTCCGTGCCTTGCCCGGGGCCGGGCGACCCTGCTCCCCGCCCGGGGGCATCAGGCACGCCTTTCCTGCTCCGTTCCGGCACCCCGGGGCCATCATCCGCCGCGGAAGCGCCGGCCCGGGCGCCATCATCACGCTGGTGAATGCGGATGATGCGCAAGGCATCGGGCTGCGCCACCAGCACACAGGGCTTGTTGTGCCGACGGCAATGGTCCTGCACCCGCCAGTACGCCTGGTGGCTGAGACAGCCGGTCTGGCATATCACAAGATCGGCCTCGACCAGCCGTTCTTCAAGGTCTGAGGGGTCCTCGACATCATCGGTGGCATCCGATCCACCGGCATGAGCGTCACCTGTCGGATGTAACGGCTGCCCCGGCGGCCGCGTTGACGTTCCGGTTTCCGGAACAGCCCCTTGCGATGCCGCAGGCCATGCCCCGGCCAACGATGAGGCCGAAGTGCCGCGAAGCAGCGTCTGCAGGCGCTGCGCCAGCGACTCGATCCGAGCGCTCAGCGTGGCCCTGCCCGCCTGCGCTGCGCCGGCGGCCTCCAGCATGCGTCGCTGCTCCTCACCGGCCATGGCCATGGAAGGCTCCCGCGCGGCCAGCTGGGCGCGTAGCTGCAACACTTCAGCCTCCAGGAGCTGATTGCGGGCATGAAGCCGCTGCACCGTGGCCGTGCAGCGCCGCTGGGCGGCCCCATAAGCCTGTCTCAGTGCCTTCAGTTCGGCCATCACGCCTTCCAGGCTGCGTTCGGACGGTTTCACGGTTCGGACTCCAACGGTTCGGGCAGGAGGGATGGACGGATTGCCGGAATGGCGGGCAACCCAGCCGACAGAAGGTCGGCATGGCGCCTGCACGCAGCGGCGACCATGACGCCAATGACTGATTTTACTTCTCATTCATGCAAGCTGCCTGTCCATCCCCTCACCCTTGACGGGATCGGCATCGGAACAACATCCGTGTCGGATCAGGACGACACTGCATGCACGACGCCATGTGGTCGCCCCACCCCAGGCAGCGCCTCACTCGGTCCGGAACCGCCAGCATGCTCTGCACACAGGCATGAAACAGACTGAAAAGGCCGTCAGAAGCCGCACTGTTTCGAGGATCGAGAACATCCGGCCACCGGGAGAATCTCCGGTCATGCCAGCCGGAGGATCCCGCATGAAAACGATTGCCCTGACCATGATCGTCAAGAACGAGGCACGCAGCCTTGCGCGCTGCCTGGACAGTGTCGCCCCCTGGGTGGACAAGATGATCGTGCTGGACACGGGGTCGACCGACGACACCATCGCCATTGCCCGTGCCCATGGGGCCGAGGTGTACGAGCGGCGCTGGACCAACGACTTCGCCGCTGCCCGCAATGCGGCGCTGGCGCGCTCCGATGCCGACTGGAATCTGGTGCTGGATGCTGACGAATGGCTGACCTCCGGCGGCGAATACCTGCAGGCACTGCGCCACGATTCGCGCCGTGCCATCCACAACATCCGCATCGACAGCGACCTGGGCAGCGGCAGCAATACCCTGATCTCCAGCCACCGGATCTCGCGGATCCTGCCACGGGGCGTGCGCTACAAGGGGCGGATCCACGAACAGCCGGCCCACAACCTGCCGATCATCGATGCCGCAGTGACGGCGCGGCACGACGGCTACATGCAGGAGCAGCTCGACACCAAGAAGGGCCGCAACCTGGCGCTACTGGAAAAATCGCTGGCCGAAAGGCCCGAAGACCCCTATGTGCACTTCCAGCTGGGCAAGCAGTACGACATCCAGCTGCAGTACGCCGAGGCACTGCCCTTCTATCGCCGCGCCCGGGAACTGGTGCAGCACCGCACTGCCTGGTACCACGACCTGGTGGTGCGGACGATCGAGTGCCTGCGACACGAAGGTCGTCTGGAAGAAGCCATGATCTTCGCCTCGGACGAGATGCCCTACTGGGATCAGTCGCCTGACTTCTATTTCGTGGTGGGCTGCCTGCTGCTGGACCAGATGCAGAAGCACCCGGAACAGGGCGAGTCGCTGCTGCCAATGATCGAGGAGAGCTGGCTGAAGGCGCTGGCCATCGGCGAGCGGCCGGAGCTGGCCGGCAACGTCAGCGGTCGGGGAAGTTTCATGGCAGCCGCCCAGCTGTGGGCGCTGTTCGACGCGCGCAAGGAAGTCGAGAAGGCCGCGCGCTACAAGGACATGCAGAAGAAGTTCTACGCCCAGTACAAGGAAGCGGCGGATGCCGGTCTGGTGTCGGCAGCCGCCTTGCCCGAGCAGCAGCCGGCCTGAGCCTGCAGGCATCGGGGACCACGGCCCCGCTGCGCCTTGGTACAAAGGGGAACGCCCTGCCGTGGCACGCAGACTCCGGCACGACCAGGCTTGTCATTCGCCCCGAATCCTGCGCGCCATGGCACTCAGTGCATCATCATCGGCGCGCGCGGCGTCATGGGAAGACAGATAACCTTCGTAACGCTCAAAGAATCTGTCCATCCCTTTGGACTCGATGCGTCTGAAAGAAGACCCATCACCCGTACCATGCATGGGGAAGAGCTTGGCGTGCAGATGATCCACGCCATACCCTTCAAAAATCACGCCTGTCCTTCCAACGCCTTCAAGGCGCTGATCAAGCATTCCGGCCACTTTCCTGGCGGCTTTCATGAGTGAGCAGACGGTCTCATCATCGTTATCGAATACATAGCTGGGACGATGAGCCTTGGGAATGACGACGGTCACCCCGGGCGTATTCGGATAAATCGACAGAAAGGCAAGGTGATTTTCATCTTCCCATATTCGATGACAGGGCGACTCGTCCGCAACAATTCTGCAAAAGATGCAGTCCTTGCAGTCCTGATCAACCGATTCATTTTCAGCCACGCGAGAATCTCCTGCATGTGAATACCGGGCAGCAACCGGCCAGCCTCCTCGATCATGGAAAGTCACTGCCCGGCAGCGCCTTGCCAGCAAGGGTGACGCCCGCCCCCGCAGCACCGGCGATGCGTCTTCGGCTTTCGGCTTTCGGCTTAAAGCCTGCGGGTTGCGGGTCGCAGCCTACCCCTTGCGACTCAGTCCGGATCGATCATGTCCAGCTCGACGAGGGCACGCCAGACCCCATCCTCATCCTGGCGTGGCGCCAGGTGGTCGGCGTACTTCTTCACCTCCGGGTGGCCATTGGCCATGGCCACCCCGAAACCCGCTTCCGAGAGCATCTCGATGTCGTTGAGCGAGTCTCCGAAGGCCATCACGTTGTCCAGCGTCAGCCCCAGCGTACCGATCACGTCGCGGATGCCGCGCATCTTGGACCCCTCGGTGGCCAGCAGGTCCGACGCATCCTCGTGCCAGCGCACCGTGCGGAACCGTCCATGGTCCAGAATGCCCGAGGCCTCGATGCCTGCCAGCTGGCTTTCCCGGAAGCCGACCACCAGCTGGTAGACCGGACTGCCAGGCTCATGGGGCCGGTCCATGGAATGGTCGCGCATGATCGGCACCAGTGCCGCATGGAAGGCCGGCGTCATCGAGATCACCGACATGTGGGTACGCTCGGCATAGCACACCCCCATGCCCTGGCCCACGAGATAGGCGGTAATTCGCTCCAGATCGGCCTGGGCGAACGGGTAGTCGGTGACGACCTCCTGCCCGCGCAGGTTGAGCTGGCCGTTGATGGTGACAAAGTGCTCGACCCCCGTCCGTGCGATGACAGCTTCCAGCGGCGCAGGAAAGATGTAGCGCGCCCGCCCGGTGGCGATGGCCGGAATCACCCCGCGCCGTTTCAACCCCAGGAAAGCCTTCTCGACACCGGGCGACAACAGGCCCGCATTCTTGCTGTAGAGCGTGTCGTCAATGTCGAAGAAGACGATCCGGATGCGGTCCTTCAGTGCTTTGCTCATGCGTGTGTTTCCTGGCGGCAACCACTCGGGCGACCGTGGACGGCACCCGACGCAGCGCCCTCGTTGCGTATCCGGCTATTCTAGAGCGAGCCTCCGGCCTTTCGCCCCGGTCCCCGACAGGAGGTCAGTCCGTCCGCAGCGCCCAGGATCCCTTCCGAAGAAGTGCCGTATCCATCGGCATCCGCCCCTGCCCGAAGATCCCGACCGCAACGTGCATCATCGGTGGCCATCTCCCCGCCCCGGCGCTATGATCGTCCTGATCGCATCTTGACAGGAGGCCTGATCATGTCCAGCAACCCCAGCATCCTTTCCCACGTTTCGCTCGGCACCAACCAGCTCGACCGTGCCCTCGCCTTCTATGACAAGGCGCTGGGCGCCCTGGGCATCGGCCGCGTCGTGGATCTGAGCCAGGAGCACCATGCGGTGGCTTACGGCCGCGCCTATCCGGAGTTCTGGGTACAGGCGCCGTTCAACGGCCAGCCGGCAGAAGTGGCCAACGGCGTGCACATCGCCTTCTACGCCGAGACGCCGGCCCAGGTGGATGCCTTCTACAAGGCTGCGCTGGAAGCCGGCGCCACCGACGACGGCGCCCCGGGCCCGCGTCCCATCTACGGCAAGCCGTACTACGGCTGCTTCGTGCGTGACCCCGACGGTCACAAGATCGAGGCCATGGCCTGGGTGGAACAGCCCGGCGCCTGACCGCCCCAGGTGATGCCGCGGGGTGATGGTCACTGCCAGGCACCACTTGACCGTGCACCCGGGTGACGTGAGGCCCCTCACTCCAGCACGATGCCCCGCTTCTCCATGTCGGCCTGCAGCGCGGCCAGACGCCTGGCCGGGTCCAGCAGCGGGTCGCTGATGTGGGCGAGCATGGCGTCCGCAGAGCGACGCACGTCGTCATCGCTGGCGCTGACGGCGCCATGAAAGACGTGGGCCGGCAGGAAGCGGGTCTTCAGCAGGTGGGCCGTCTGCTGCAGCGGCTTCAGGAATTCGCTCATCGAGAAGCCGTTGTAGCCGCCCGCCTGATAGGAATCGGCCGGGCCGCCGGTGGAGATGGCGGAGACCCATTCCTTGCCAGCCAGTGCATCGCCCCCCGGACCATAGGCCCAGCCATAGACCAGCACATCGTCCAGCCACTGCTTCATCAGCGGCGGAACCGAATACCAGTAGAACGGATGCTGGAAGACGAGACGATCATGGGCCAGCAGAGCCTGCTGCTCGGCCGCGATGTCGATCCTGCCCTCCGGGTAAAGGGCGTAAATGTCGCGCACGGTGATGTCCGGCTGCACCGCCAGGCGCTGCGCCCAAGCGCGGTTGACCCGGGAGCTGTCCAGGTGCGGATGAAAGAGATTGACCAGTATCTTCATGGTGGCCTCCGAAGCAGGAACATGCGTCCATCGTAGTGGCTACAATGAGCCGCGATAAGCCCGATTCCATTTCATGACCTGATGCATGAGGGCCATCAATCGATCATGCGCCACAGCGATTTCGCCGAGCTGGCCGCCTTTGCCGCCATCGTCGAGGAAGGCAGTTTCCGGGGCGCCGCAGCGCGCCTGGGACTGCGCCCCTCCACCGTATCGCACAGCCTGCGTGCGCTGGAAGAGAAGCTGGGCGTGCAGCTCCTGCATCGCACGACGCGCAGCGTGTCACCGACCGAAGCCGGACAGGCGCTCTTTGCGCGTGTCGGCCCGGCCCTGGCGGGGATGGAAAACGCCATCGAGGCCGTCAATGCCCATCGTGACCGTCCGGCCGGCCGCGTCCGGCTGAGCATGCCGCGCTGCGTGGCCAGCCAGGTGCTGCTGCCACGGCTGCGCGCCTTCATGGAACGGTTCCCCGACATCCAGCTCGACATCGCGGCAGACAACGGTTTCGTCGACATCGTGCGCGACGGCTTCGATGCCGGCATCCGGCTGCGAGAGAGCATTCCGGGCGACATGGTGGCGGTGCCCGTCACACCGGAGCTGCAGACGATGGTGGTAGCCTCTCCCGACCATCTGGCCCGCCATCCACCACCCCGCACACCTCACGAACTGCACCGCCACCGCTGCATCGGCTTTCGGCAGATCGGCAGTGGCAATGTCTATCGATGGGAGTTCATGCGGGCTGCCCTGCCCACCCAGCAAGCCGGTGGCACAAGTCCCGGATCATCCTCCCCCCAGGCTCCCGCCCTCATGGAACTGAACCTGGACTGCACGCTGGTGCTTGATGATCCCGAGCTGATGCTGGACGCCGCAGCGCGGGGCCTGGGCCTGGCCTATGCCATGGATGTCATCTGCCGCCCCTGGCTGGAGGACGGCCAGCTGGTGCAGGTGCTGGCGGACTGGAGCCCCCGCTACCCGGGGTTCTGTCTGTATTACCCCGACCGCCGGATTACGGCCCCGCTGCGCGCCCTGGTGGAGACGCTGAAGGTCAGTTGACCGACGCCCTCTCAGGCATCCAGGCCTAGTCGCCCGAAACCATACAAAAAACAACACCACTGATGGTAAACGGGTTCCTTCTATCCTTTTTGGCAACGACTGTGTTGTTTTCAGGAATCAGATTGTCGTCAATCTTACTTTTTATGGCCTAAGATGAATTCACAGACACACGGCATTCAATGACCGATGGACGGCCGGCTTGCCGTGACAGGAGACCCACTCCGGTACGTCGGTGCATCCGCACAGGATGCCCGCGGCCGGATCCTCTTCGGGGATTTTCTCGTTTGCAGGAGCAGACATCATGATCGTTCGTCCATCTCTCGGCCATGTATCCCGTTCCAGCCCGTCGGCCCAGCCAGCCGGCTTCCCGCTGCGACGAACCGCAACCCTGGCAGGTGCAGCCACGCTGATGCTGCTGCTTGCGGCCTGCGGCGGCAGCAGTGGCGGCTCCAGCCGTGACAAGGCGGTATCCAGCAGCCCCACCCCACCGACGAACCAGGCACAGAACGCCGGCACGACGGGTACGGGCTCGTCATCGAACAGCGGAACAGTGAACGGCGGTTCGTCCGGTAGCGGTGCCACGGGCGGTCAGACACATGCCGGCGGTTCTACAGGCAGCGGGGGCACGGGCCATGCGGGCTCGGGCAACACCAACGCCGGAACAGGTGGAAGCGGCGGCACGTCAGGCGGCCAGGGGGCAGGCAGTTCGTCAGGCAGCGGCGCAGGGGGATCGAATCCCGGCCAGGGCCATGGTGCCGCCGGTGGCGGATCCGCTCAGCCCGGTGGCCATGCAGGTGGCGGCAACGCAGGGGGCAGCAGCTCCGGGGGCAGCAACGCGGGCACCGGTTCGACCGGCAACATTGGCCGCTGGGGTCCGGCCCCATCCATCTCGGCACGGGGCATCAGTGGTGACGTGCTGGCCACGATGATCAACCAGCCGGGTTCGCTGCATCCGGGCGATGTGCTGCTGAACGACGGCAAGCCGCACCCGAACGAAGCCTACGCCCCCGTGTCCTTCCAGGCCCGGCGCTGGTCAGCACAGCCGCCCGCTGGCCAGGCCGTGACGGGCGAGGCGCTGCGTGTGCATCAGGCCGTTCTGGCCGATACCAAAGCGGGCAGCTATACGTACTACACCAGTCTGGATGCCGCCACGGCCGATCACACCAGCCGCGAGAACACGCACAACCTCTGGGTGGAGGTGAACTTCGGCAGCACCGTGAAGGGCTTTGCACCGCGCCGGGTCGACAGTCTGGCCTCGATGGCCGGCGTACCGGTGGGCACGCCGCTGCTGACGCTGCAGACGCAGGCCCGCGTGCTGGTGGACCAGATTCCCGGATACGTGACACCCCAGGGTCGGACCTTCACGCTGAAGGGATCCCAGCCCTTCGTGGTGGAAAAAGGCGCGCTGGTGCCGTTCAACCAGGTGCTGCGCCACTGGAGTGGTCAGGACGGTGCCTTCCTGCAGGTGTTCGTGGCCAACGGCGGCCGCTCCGACGAGGCGCGACTGTGCCTGAACGTGCATGCACCGCTGATGAAGCGGCTGAGCTGCGTCCGCTACACAGTGCCGGCCGGCTGGAAACTGGGTCAGCCGCTGGTGCGTCTGGGCCACTACGTGGTGGATGACCAGTCGCCGGTGGCCAGCCGGCGCGACCTGCGCTACTGGAACGCCACGGCTGCCGACCTGCCGAAGCACCCGCAGGGGTACTGAAACAGGAAGGGGGAACGCCCGTCTCCGGACGCTCCCCCTTTTCAAGGCTGTCTCAAGGATCCTCCGAGCCGGCTCCGCAGGCTGATGCGCCACGGAACAGTGCTTCAGGGGCTCCTTGGGTCTTTCCGAAGCAGCCGCCCTTCCGGGCGGCTCTGCAGAAAGACCCGAGCGATGATCACATGTTGTCGATCATCACCTGGCCGAAGCCCGAGCACGAGACCTGCTCGGCATCCGGCATCAGGCGGGCGAAGTCATAGGTGACCTTCTTGCTGGCGATGGCCTTCTTCATCGACGAGATGATCAGGTCGGCCGCTTCGGTCCAGCCCATGTGGCGCAGCATCATCTCGGCCGAGAGGATCTCGGAACCGGGGTTCACGTAGTCCTTGCCGGCGTACTTGGGCGCCGTGCCGTGAGTGGCCTCGAACATGGCCACCGAATCGGACAGGTTGGCACCCGGAGCGATGCCGATGCCACCGACCTGAGCGGCCAGGGCGTCGGAGATGTAGTCGCCATTGAGGTTGAGCGTGGCGATGACCGAGTATTCCGCCGGGCGCAGCAGGATCTGCTGCAGGAAGGCGTCGGCAATCACGTCCTTGACGATGATGTCCTTGCCGGTCTTCGGATTCTTCAGCTTCATCCACGGGCCGCCGTCGAGCAGCTCGGCACCGAACTCGTTCTTGGCCAGCGCATAGCCCCAGTCACGGAAGGCGCCTTCGGTGAACTTCATGATGTTGCCCTTGTGCACCAGGGTGACGGAGGGCTTGTCGTTGTCGATGGCGTACTGGATGGCCTTGCGCACCAGCCGCTCGGTGCCTTCCTTCGAGACCGGCTTGATGCCGATGCCGGAGGTCTCGGGGAAGCGGATCTTGGTGACACCCAGCTCCTTCTGCAGGAAGTCGATGAGCTTCTTCGCCTTGTCGGTCTGGGCCTCGTACTCGATGCCGGCGTAGATGTCCTCGGAGTTCTCGCGGAAGATCACCATGTCGGTCTTGTGGGGCTCACGCACCGGCGAGGGCACGCCGTCGAAGTACTGCACGGGCCGCAGACAGACATAGAGGTCGAGCTGCTGACGCAGGGCAACGTTGAGCGAGCGGATGCCGCCGCCGACCGGCGTGGTGAGCGGACCCTTGATGGAAACGACGTACTCACGCAGCACGTCCAGCGTCTCGTCGGGCAGCCACACGTCGGGACCATAGACCTGGGTGGCCTTCTCGCCGGCGTAGATCTCCATCCAGTGGATCTTGCGCTTGCCGCCATAGGCCTTCTGCACGGCAGCATCCACCACCTTCAGCATCACCGGCGTGATGTCGAAGCCGGTGCCATCCCCTTCGATGTAGGGCACGATGGGGTTGTCAGGCACATTGAGGGAAAAATCCTGGTTGACGGTGATCTTCTGGCCCTGATCGGGCACCTTGATGTGTTGATACATGGATTGTGGACCTGTAGTGCGGATTGACACCGGTCGGGGTACGGACGCAGCGCGGCGACCGCCCGCAGGCGAGGACGGTGCCGGACGAAGGTGACCCCGGAGAAAAGGGGATTATGCCAGCCATGCATGGCAGCCACAGATGTGAACGCCACCTGGGCGCGACGTTCTCAGGGAAAGTCCCGAGATGGAGGGGCGCAGGCTTGCAACGCCGGTAAAGACGCGCAGGCTCGGACCAGGCGGCGCGCTGAGCCGAGGCAGGCCGGAATGGAGGCGTTGGCTGGGGCTGAGAAGATCTGCCGTGCCAAGTCTGGACCGGGGCTGCGGGCTGC
>CAUVLK010000032.1:0-12698 GCA_963552635.1 uncultured Lautropia sp.
TGCAAGATGGATCCGGGCCTGGGGCGCCCTGCCCCGGCCCGTTCATCAGACCATTGAACACTGGAGGGTCTCCCATGATCCGGAAAACGTCTGTCGCCGCCGCCCTGGCTGCCCACGGTTCGGCCTCGGCCGAGAGCATTCCCCAGGATGCCATCAACCTGTCCAACGCCAAGCTGTCGCTGCCGGAAGCCGTCGCGCTGGCCGAGAAGCACCACCCGGGCAGCAAGGCCAACCAGGCCGAGCTGAAGTTCAAGAAGGAGAGGCTCTACTACGAAATGGAGGTGGCCCCCCCCAGGAACGAAGCGTTCGACGTGAAAGTGGACGCCAAGGACGGTACGGTCTTCCAGAGCAAGCCCGACAACCATGATTGACCGGCGCTGACGGATCCGCCATGATGCCGGGCGACGGCGTCGTCTGCTCCCGCCGTCACCCAGCCCTCCTGGGACGATAGATTACGCTTATAGCCACATTTAATTAAATTCAATTTACTTAATAGCAGAAATCCCGGATCATTCACGCATCGGCCGCCGCGGACCCGCTGGCACCAGCCCGCCCGGCCAGGAAGCGCCAGAATCTGCCCGCCATGGCGGGACGTGCGGATGCTCCGCCTTCCCCGTTTGACCAGATTCCCCGCCGGGAGCCGCTCCTTGCCCCGCCTTCAGGCGTGGGGCAGGAACCCGATCCGGCAAGGCCGCTTCCGACACCATCGGCAGGCCTGTCCTGCCACCTACTCTAGAGGAAATCCCATGTCGCTGATCAACACCCAGATCAAACCCTTCAAGGTTCAGGCCTTCCAGAACGGCAAGTTCTTCGAAGTCACCGACGAGACCCTGAAAGGCAAGTGGAACGTCATCTGCTTTTACCCCGCCGACTTCACCTTCGTCTGCCCGACCGAGCTGGAAGACCTGGCCGAGCACTATGACGAGTTCAAGAAGCTGGGCGTGGATGTCTACTCGGCCTCTACCGACACGCACTTCGCCCACAAGGCCTGGCACGACACCTCGGACGCCATCAAGAAGGTCAACTACCCCATGCTGGGCGACCCGACCACGCAGCTGGCCCGCAACTTCGACGTGCTGATCGAAGAAGAAGGCCTGGCCCTGCGCGGCACCTTCCTGATCGACCCCGAAGGCCTGATCAAGGTCTGCGAAATCCACGACAACGGCATCGGCCGTGACGCTAGCGAACTGCTGCGCAAGGTCAAGGCTGCCCTGTACGTGGCCTCGCACCCGGGTGAAGTCTGCCCCGCCAAGTGGAAAGAAGGCGCCGAGACCCTGAAACCCTCGCTGGACCTGGTCGGCAAGATCTGATCCCGCACCCCGGAAGGCTGGCCGGTTTCAGACCACCTCCAGCCTTCCCGTCATGATCGACATCGTTACCAGCCAGCCCCGGCCAAGCGGCGCTCCTATCGCCTAGCTCCTCGCGCCGGCAACCGGTGGCTGGTCTTTTTTTGTCCATTTCCCACGTCACCACGGCACCATCATGCTTGACGCAGACCTCAAGAACCAGCTGCAAACCTACCTGGGCCACCTGAAACAGCCGATCGAGCTGGTGGCCACCCTGGACGGCAGTGCAAAAGCGAAAGAGATGCAGGAACTCCTGCAGGAAATCGCCGAGCTGTCCGACAAGATCACCCTGCGCGAAGACCCGGCCGCGGATGTCCGCAAGCCGTCCTTTGCCATCAACCGCATCGGCACCGACATCGGCGTGCGCTTTGCCGCCATCCCGCTGGGCCACGAGTTCACCTCGCTGGTGCTGGCCCTGCTGCACGTCGGCGGCCACACCATCAAGCTCGACGCCGACACCATCGAGCAGACCAAGGCCCTGTCCGGCGACTACGACTTCGAGATCTACATGTCGCTGTCGTGCCAGAACTGCCCGGACGTGGTGCAGGCGCTCAATTCGATGTCGGTCATCAACCCCCGCATCCGCGTCCAGACCATTGACGGTGCCCTCTTCCAGGACGAAGTGGAAAAACGCGCCATCATGGCCGTGCCCACCGTCTTCCTGAACGGCGAAGTGCTGTTCCAGGGCCGTTCCAGCGCCGAAGAGATCCTGGCGCGCCTGGACAGCGGCGCCCACTCCCGCGCTGCCGAGAAACTTTCCGAGAAGGATCCGTTCGACGTGCTGATCGTCGGCGGTGGCCCGGCCGGCGCTGCGGCAGCCGTCTACGCAGCCCGCAAGGGCATCCGCACCGGCGTGGTGGCCGAGCGCTTCGGCGGCCAGGTGCTGGACACCATGTCCATCGAGAACTACATCTCGGTGCTGGAAACCGACGGTCCCAAGTTTGCCGCCGCCCTGGAGGCCCACACCCGTCACTACGGCGTCGACATCATGAACCTGCAGAAGGTCGAGTCGATCAGCCGTGACGAGGCTGCCGGCATGGTCACCGTCAAGACCGCCAGCGGCGCCAGCCTCAAGAGCCGGACCGTCATCCTGGCCACCGGTGCCCGGTGGCGCAGCATGGGCGTGCCCGGCGAGCAGGAATACCGCAACCGTGGCGTCACCTACTGCCCGCACTGCGACGGCCCGCTCTTCAAGGGCAAGCGCGTCGCCGTCATCGGCGGTGGCAACTCGGGTGTCGAGGCCGCCATCGACCTGGCTGGCGTGGTGGACCACGTGACACTCTTCGAGTTCATGCCTGAACTGCGTGCCGACGCCGTGCTGCAGCGCAAGCTGGAAAGCCTGCCCAACGTGAAGATCCTGAAGAACGTACAGGTCACCGAGGTCAAGGCCAGCAACGACAAGGTCAGCGCCATCGTCTACAAGGACCGCACCAACGACAGCATCCACGAAGTAGCGCTGGAAGGCGTGTTCGTCCAGATCGGCCTGGTGCCGAACACCGACTTCCTGAGGGACAGCGGCATCACGCTGGCCCGCAATGGCGAGATCCAGGTCGATGTCCGTGGCCAGACCTCGATGGAAGGCGTGTTTGCCGCTGGCGACTGCACCACCTCGCCGTACAAGCAGATCATCATCGCCGCCGGCGATGGCGCCAAGGCTGCCCTGGCCGCCTTCGATCACCTGATCCGCACCTCGGCCCCCAAGTAAGCGCACACTGCGCCTTGATGATCCGAGCATCATTGAGGCGCAGCACGCCTTCCGGACCTCGGCCTGATCGGCGCGCAAACAAGGAGCCTTTCCAACGAAACGCGTTCCGTCTGAACAGCTCGCCCGGCCGTCCGATCGCCCTGGCCGTCCTGCACGGCCCGGCATAGTCTTTCAGGGGTGGCCTGATGCCATCAGCCACCCAGACACCAGCGACCCGCACCGTCCCGTGCGGGCCCGCCCGTCCGCCCCCACCCGGTTACCGCCGGGTGGGGGCGTTTCTTTTTCAGGATGGCCAAGCGCGCCCTCGGCACCGCCCACTCACCCCTTCAGGTGCTTGAGCGCCTCACGGATGCTGAGCGGCGCCATCCGGGCACGATGGGTCTCGATGAAAGCCAGCACCCACGCCGGATCCTGACGGGCATACTGGCGCAAGGCCCAGCCAATGCCCTTGTTGATGAAGAACTCGGTCTGCCCCAGGTTGTTGACGATGACCTCGGCCAGCAACGCGCGATCGGTCTGTGCCCCCAGCGACAGCTGACAGTCAATGGCGATGCGGCGCAGCCAGAAGTTCTCGTGCAGGCTCCAGCTGATGATCCGGGGGCGGATCTCCGGATGACGCAGCAGGATGGAGCCCACCACCTTGTCCAGCGCATCCACCGTGTCCCACCACGATTTCTGCACCACCAGCGCTTCCACGCGGTCCAGGTCTGCCGGAGCCAGCTGTTCCTTCACCTCATTCAGGTAATCCACAGCCACGTACTGCATTTCGCGGAACGGGCTCTGCCAGCATTCCCGCACGAAGGCCCAGTCCGGTGCCTGCCCACGCGCCGCCCGGAAAAACGGCCGGCAGAGCTTTCGCCGCTCGGGCGTGCCCACCCCCAGAAACGCGAAGCGATGCTTCATGTAGGCCGCCATCTGCGGCGCCCGGCCGGGCTCAGCAGCCGCCTGCAGCACAGTGAGGATCTCGTGTACATCCATGATGGATAGCACCTCCCATACGCCCGGCCCCTATCAGGCGGACACGCTCAGTATGCCACCTCCCCCTGACCGAAGTCTGGTTGCGCTACCACCTGGCAGGCGCACATCACGGCGTCTGCCGGCGCCAGATCGTTACCCCTCAATGTCTCGCAACGCCACGCGCTGCCGGCCCTCGGCATCGAAGTTGTCGTCCGACAGCCACTTCTCCAGGCGCCGCTTCACGCGGGGCCATTCGGAATCCAGCATCGAGTACCAGCAGGTATCGCGGTTGCGACCCTTGTACGCGATGGCCTGGCGGAACATGCCTTCGTAGGTGAAGCCCAGGCGGAGGGCAGCGTTGCGCGATGGCTGGTTCAGCGAATCGCACTTCCATTCATAACGGCGGTACTTCAGCGTCTCGAACACGTACTGCGCCAGCAACAGCTGGGCCTCGGTGGCCATGCGCGTGCGCTTGAGCCGGTCGGAATAGGTGACGGAGCCCACCTCGATCACGCGGTTGGCCGGATCGATCCGCATCAGCGAGAGGGAACCCACGACCTGGTTGCTGCCCTCCTCGATGATGACGAAGGCGCAGGGATCCTCGCTCGCCTCCAGTCGCTCCAGCTGCGCCTGCAGGGCCTGTCGGTCGGCCACCGGCAACCGGGGAAGATAGGTCCAGTCCTGCAGCTTCGCCGCTGGCCCATGGAAGGCATACAGATCGTCGGCGTGCCTGGCAGCCGACAGCCGCTCCAGCCGACAGAAACGCCCCTGCAGAACGGGATGGCCAGGCCGCTCACCTGGCGTGAAGCCAGGGACCGCGTCGCCGATGGGCTGACCGAATTCGTTATGACGCATGAAATCTCCTCGAAGGTACTGTCATCGCCCCGAATATACGCTTCATGCCCTGAAAACGATCCGGGCCATGGCGCAGCCACGCCATGGCCCGGATACCGATCAGCTGCTGGGCAATCAGGACGTCGCCAGCACGATGCCCTCCGTCTTCAGGCGCTCGTGAATGGCGATGCACAGCTCGCTGCGGATGGCCCCCATGCGCTCGCTGCGCGCCGTCCAGGCATAGAGCTTGAACTGCAGGGCCGACGCGCCGAAGTCGGTGAACTGCGCCGTGGGCGCCGGCGTGGCCAGCAGGTCGGCATGTTCACGCGCCACCTCGGTCAGCAGCTTGATGACCTGCTTGGGATCGCTGTCGTAGGCCACCCCCAGGCCGATCTCGATGCGGCGCAGGTGGTCGGACAGTGTCCAGTTCACCACCTGGTTGGCAATGAGCTGCGAGTTGGGCACGATCACGTCCGCCCCCGCGCCAGTGCGCAGCACGCTGGCACGAATGCCGATACGCTTGACGCTGCCACTCTGTCCCGCCATGTCCACCGAGTCGCCCACCTTGATGGGACGCTCGAACAGCACGATGAGGCCCGATACGAAGTTGTTGACAATGCTCTGCAAGCCGAAACCGACCCCGACACCGAGTGCGCTGGCGAAGATGGTGAATCGGTCAAGGCTCACGCCGGTGGAGGCAATGGCCATCAGCAGGCCGCCGATCAGCACCAGATAGTTGAGGATGCTGTTGAGCGCATACGGAATGCCCGGCGCCAGCGACACCCGCGTGTAGACCTCGCGGTCCAGCACGTAGCGCAGCAGGCGCGAGACCTGCAGCGTCAGCCAGACCAGCACGAAGAAGCGCAGCAGGTCAGCCATCGACACCGAGATCTGTCCGATCTTCAGCGGGGTGGACAGGAAGTTCCCCAACGCGTCGGTGATCGGCGACAGCAGCATCACCTGGTTCAGCGTGTACCCCGTCCACAGCAGCACCGCCGCCCAGTAGACGACGCGACGCAGCCGCGCCTCGATCAGCGCCCCGTCTTCGTCCAGCATCTTCAGCCGGTTGAGCGGGCGCAGGTTGCCGGCCAGGCGCAGCAGCGACAGCAGCACCAGCGATCCCGCCAGCAGGATGACCCCCGCAAACAGCGAATTGAGCGTGGAGGCACTGATGAAGCGCGCCAGCCGGGTGAAGCCCAGCAGGTCGGTGACCAGCGCCGCACTGCAACCGGCCAGCACCGTGTTGATGGCATAGCCCGTCAGCCGCAGCGAGCGGGCGTTCTGATCCACATGCCGCGTACCGTTGTCGGGCGGCAGCGCCTCGCTGGAGACCGTCTCGTTCTCGGCCTCGGCCTCGGCACGCGCCTGCACGAAGGCACGGCGCCGGTCACGCGTCAGGTGCATGAGCACCAGGATCGTCAGCAGCAGCTGCGATTGGAAGAACAGCCGCTCCCAGGTCGGATCGAACTTCAGGATCTCCGGCACCTGGTTGAAGGCAAACATGGCCAACAGCCAGTACAGATAGGTGGCCAGCGAACGCTCCACCACCTGGCGCAGCAGCTGCACGGTGGGCGCCAGCGCCACCAGCCCCAGCAGCAGGTTCAGACTGGCCGGCGGATAGGGCAGCACCACCGCCGCCATCGTCACCGTCGTCAGCACCGCTACCGACAGCGGATCCTGCAGCAGCCAGCGCACCGAACGCAGCACCGGCTGTTCGCTGATCTTTGCCTCCACCCGCGGACGCAGCAGGTGCAGCGTGGCAAACACCAGCACCAGCCACACCAGCAGCGCGATGGAACGGACCGGATGGATGCGAAGATAATCGACAATGGCATGCCCATCCGAGCGCAGGCGCGCCAGCCCCGTCAGCGTGCTGCCATCATTGGTTTCCGCATTGGACGCACCGAACAGCGCCGGACTGTCGGTCTTGAACAGCGAATCGATGGACGCCGTCAGCGTGTTCTTCAGCAGCGCCTGCTCGGACGAGATGGTGGCCTGCAGCTTGCTGCTCTGCGCCTGCAGGTCGAAGATGCCACTGCGGATCTTGGACGCCGCCTTGCGCGTGTCCTGGATCTCGTTCAGCACCTCCTGCACGCGCGTGCGGATGACCTGCGGTGACGCCTTGATCTCTTCGGCCGACTGCGCCCCTTCCCACGCCTTCTGCATGGCATTCAGGCGGTTGAAGTCCTCCTGGAGCGACTCCGCCACCTGCGTGAGCTGCTTGTCCACCGCCGTCACCTCGGCCTGCAGCTGCGCCCACGTGGGCTCGATGTCGCGCATGCGCCGCTGACTGTCGGAATCCATCGCCAGATGGCTCAGCGTCCGCGCCTCAGCCGTGTCCCGGGCCAGCCGGGCCAACCGCTGCTTGATGCCGTCTCGCTGCGGCGAAGCCTGCAGCCGGTTGCGAATGATGTTGAGCGCGTTCTCCTCGCCCTCGGCGCGGGAGACCACGTTGGCCGGCGGAATGGGCGAGGCCGGCGCAGGCGCCGGATTGGCCGCGGCGGCATTGGCATTGCCCCCCTGGGCCGCCTTGTCCTTGTCACTGGCAGCGGCTGGTGCCGCCTGCGCCATCGCAGGGCTTGGAGACAAGGCCACGCCGGCTGGCACGGCCAGCATCAGGGCCAGCAGCAGCCGGCCACCAAGGGAAATGAGGGTATGGGTTTTCATGCCCGCCAGTGTAACGGGCACCCGCGCCCTGAAGGACAGTTCCCCCACGACGCGGGACGACCGGTCGGCTGGCGAAGCGTGGCTGGCCGGGGGGTTTGTCGGGATGCAACAGGGGAGATATACCTGACCCGCCCTACGTTGCTGGGGCAATCAATGAGATGGCCTGTCCCCATCATGCCTGGCACCTCAGCTCCCTGAACCTTCAAGCCCTCTCGCTGAATGACGCACAAAACTTGACATCCCGGCCCTGTAACTATTATGCTATGCGTCCTAAGGACGCATAGCATAATAGTTAAATTATCACGCACCCGCTGAATAGGTATTATCCATGGACACTCCATTGCCCTTCAACCTGCTGAAATCCATTCAGGAACGCCTGTCCGGCTGGAACAGGCCTGTCATCACCGACTATGAGCTGGCCGTACTCATCACCCGGTTGACCGACACGACCGGACAACCACCAGACGCCCGTTCCCACCAACAGGCGGTAGACAACCTGCTTTCGACGGGCCTGCTCCTGCCTGACAAGGATTTCCGGAAAGGAACCGTGTATCGGCTCTTCGGCAAGAACAATCCCGCCGCCACGGAGGTTGCCTGCGCCGTGGATCCATTTGCCTATGTGTCGCACCTCAGTGCCATGGAATACCACGGCCTGACGGACCGCTTTCCGAAAATCCTCTACCTCACCACCCCCGACGACAAGGCATGGCGCGCACAGGCCGATGCCCGCATGGCAGCCGACCTGGGTGAACGGCTTTCGGCCTACCTTCAGACAGGTCTTCCTGTCCTGCGTCGTCAGCCCAGCCAGAGCATTGAAGGCCACCATGTGGAACTCATGCGCCGCAGCCACCTGGGGGCATTCAGGGTCGTGCGAAGCACCGGCGTGCGCGTCGCCACCATTGGCCGGACCTTTCTGGACATGGTCCGTGAGCCCGAGCTCTGTGGTGGCATCCTGCACGTCATCGATGTCTACCGAAGCCGGGCGGTACAGTACCTGTCATTGATCATCGATGATGCAGAACGCCACGGCACGGCCATCGACAAGGTCAGGCTGGGCTTTCTGCTGACCGAAGTGTGCCACCTCTCCGATCCTCGCATCGAAGGCTGGACCCGACATGCCCAGCGGGGCGGATCCCGCAAACTGGACCCACAGGCGGAATACGATCCCCGATATTCCGAGAAGTGGATGCTCTCCATCAACGTTCCCGCCTTGCACACCAACAGCATGGATGATGCCCATGAATGAAGTGGACATCGAACGTTGGGTCGATGATGCACCCACCCATCAAAGGGGCTTTCGGGAAGCCGTCCACATCATCCTGGACAGCATCGGCCATTCACGTAACCTGCAGGCCCGCATGGTCATGAAAGGTGGTCTGCTGCTGGCCATTCGCTACGAAAGCAGCCGCTTCACCCGTGATCTTGACTTCTCCACCACGGAGCAATATCAGGCAGACACGGCCGACCAGCTTCTCGACGAGTTCGAGAAAGGGCTGATCGACGCCGAGAACCGCCTTTTCTATGAGACGACCTGTCGCCTGCAATCCCGTCGGGTGGAGCCCAAGGGAGAAAACCGTACTCACCACAACCTGACGCTGACCATCGGCTTTGCCGACAAGTCGGATCGCAGCGCCATGGCACGGCTTCAGGCCAAGCAGTCCCCACGAGTCGTTCAGATCGACTACAGCTTCAACGAAGCCGTCTTCGACGTGGAGCTGCTGGAACTGGAAGGTGGTGCCACCATTCACTCCTATTCCCTGCACAACGTTCTGGCCGAGAAGATGCGCTCACTCTTGCAACAGCCCATCCGCCGGCGAAACCGCCGACAGGATGTCTACGACATCTGGCTGTTACTGGAATCGGCACCACCCCTGACAGCAAATGACCTGCAACGCATCCATCAGATGCTGATCAAGTCTTGCCAGAGCAAGGGGCTGACCCCAAACGCCCGATCCATGGAAGATGAGGCCGTGCAACAACTTGCACGAGAGGGCTACGCAGACCTCCGGTCCGACGTGGATGGCGAGCTCCCGGCCTTCGAGGATGCCTTTGGCGCCGTATCCAGCCTCTATGGAAGGCTTCCCTGGCAACACCCCGCGAAGCCTTCCACTACCTTTCTGCTACGTTGCCCTCAGACCGGCCAGGCCTCCAGCCGGTAGGCGGCGTCCCAGAACATCCATTCCAGCCGGGCAGCCTGGGTGTAGGCGGCGTGCATGCGTTCGCGCATGGCGGGGGTGGTGGCGGCCGCGATGCGGTCCAGCGTGTCGCGCATGCGGGCCACGGCCTCATGGAATTCCTCGGCGGCATAGGTGTCCACCCAGGCCTGCCAGGGGTTGCCGGGCTTGCTGCGGGCGTGGATGTCGCGGCCCACTTCGGCATAGATCCAGAAGCACGGCAGCAGCGCGGCCATGGCTACCGGCCAGGGCTCACCCCAGGCCGTGGCCAGCAGGTAGCTGGTGTAGTGCTCGGCCGTGGGTGACAGCGGCGTGGCGGCAAACTGCTCGGGCGTGACGCCGTGCTGCTTCATGAAGCCGTTGTGCAGCTCGCGCTCGCCCTCCACGGCTTCCTGGGCAGCGGCAGCCAGCTGCACCACGGTATCGGAATCATCGGCCCGGGCAGCCGCCACGGCCAGCGCCCGGCCGAAACCCACCAGATAGTGGGCGTCCTGGATCATGTAGTGCCGGAAGCGCTCGATGGACAGCGTGCCGTCGGCCAGCTCGCGGTTGAAGGGCATCTCCAGCGTGGCCTGAAAGAGCGCGCGGTTGCGTGCCCAGGCTTCCTGCGTGAAAGTCATGGCGGGTCTCCTGATGGTCTGGATGATGGATGGCAATACCGCGCAGGATCATACCGCCTCCGGCCCCGCACGATGCACGGCCATGGCCGGCCCCCTGCCCTTGCTCTATGATTCCCGCATCACCTTTTGCCGGGACACTTCACCATGGACGCGCCTGCCACCGATCCCATCACGCCCCCGCCGGGCACACTGTTCGAGACCCGCCAGGCACTGCTGCCCACCTGCGAGCAGCACGGCATGCACTCGCGGCACACCGGCCGGCGCTATCGGATCCAGACCACCTGCGTCGGGCCCGAGCCGGAAGGCGGCTATCCGGTGTTCACTATCCTGGACGGCGACACGCTGTTTCCGGTGGCAGCCATGGCCGCCCACGCCATGATGACGCGCACCGGCGAGAACGGCGTGACCCCCATGCTGCTGGTGGGCGTGGGCTACGGCCACGACGGCTGGCTGGACACCGATGCCCGCGTGGAGGACTACACGCCCCCCGTGGCCGATGGCAGCGCCAGCCACGATGCCCGTGGTCGTCGTCAGGGCGGCGCCGGACGCTTCCTGCGCTTCCTGCGCGAGGAACTGCAGCCGGCCATGGCCGAGCGTTTTTCCGTGAACCCGCAGCGCCAGGCGCTGTTCGGGCACTCCTTTGGCGGCCTGTTTGCGCTGTACACGCTCTTCAACCAGCCCGACGCGTTCCAGACCTACATCGCCTCCAGCCCGTCCCTCTGGTGGCATGATGAATACATCCTGCAGGAACGCGACCGCTTCGTGCAGGCACAGGCCGGCCGCCCCCTCCTTCCCGTGCGCGTGCATCTGAGCATCGGCGAATACGAGCAGAAGCACGCCCCGTACATTGCCCCTGACAGCCCGCGGGCGCAGATGCTGAAGGCCCGTGGCCAGGTGGACCGCGTGCGCGCCTTCACCCGGCACCTGAACGAGACCCTGCCCGGGCTGCCCGTCAGCTTCACCGAGCATCCGCGCTCCACCCACGGCAGCTCGCAGCTTTATGCGGTGCTGGATGCGCTGCGGATTGCCAGCGGCACAAGCGACGTCTGAACCGGTTTCGTCGAACATGCCGTAGCGCGCCGGCGCTGAAAGCGAACGTTCAAGGGATCCTCTGAATAAGTCCCGCGAACCGGCGCGCCACGGAACGGGATGCAGGACAAGGCGACATTTGCTGTCAATAGCGGCGCTATTGACAGCAAATGGCAACGCAGTCATGCGCCCATTACGGGGATGTGACGGCCGCGGGGACTTGTTCAGAGGATCCCAAGAGCACTCGGCACGCCCCCAGAAGCCTTCAACCGAAGCAAGGAATCTCACTCCACCCTCTTCATGGTCCATGCGACGTTGACTGCATCAGCTTGAGGATAAAGAAATGCCGGAATTGCCTGAGGTGGAAACAACGTTGCGAGGCATCGCCCCGCACATTCAAGGCAAAAAGGTGGCGGATGTCGTGCTGCGCCAAACCAGGCTGCGCTGGCAGGTCAATCCGAACCTAGCGGAAATCCTGAAAGGGCAGGAGGCGTTGAGCTGCCGTCGGCGGGCGAAATATCTGATTATCGGTTTTGAAACGGGCATCCTGCTGATTCATCTGGGCATGTCGGGCAGTCTGCGTATCTTTACGTGTGGCGATGCACGGATTGAACACCCCGACAAACACGACCATGTGGACATGGTGTTTGCGGACGGAACCGTGTTGCGCTACCACGATCCACGCAGATTTGGCGCGATCTCCTGGCATGAAGGCGCTGCGGAACATCATCCGCTCCTTGAGAAGCTCGGCCCTGAACCGCTTTCAGACGACTTCTCCGCCGACTATCTTTACCAAAAATTCAAGACGCAAAAACGAGCAGTCAAACTGGCCCTGATGGACAATGCCGTCGTGGTCGGCGTGGGCAACATTTATGCGAACGAAAGCCTGTTCAGATCGGGCATCTTGCCACACCGACCTGCGAACAAGATCAAGAAAAAGGAATGCGCCGTCCTGGTGGAAACGATCAAGGCAGTGTTGCAGCGTGCGGTTGAAACCGGCGGCAGCACGTTGCGCGACTTCGTCAACAGCGACGATAAAAGCGGCTATTTCCAGCAGGAATATACGGTGTACGGCAGACACAACAAACCCTGCGTCCGTTGCGACAGTTTGGTGCAGAAGGAAGTTCTGGGGCAGCGCGGGACGTTTTATTGCCCGAACTGCCAGAAATGATGTTCGAACCTTCTTCAGACGACTTCCCTGTAACCCAGGCAAGATCAGCCGCCTTGCTGAGCCCCTCACAGTAAGCCCCATGGTCGACCCTGACGCTCGCCGCAGAAATGGCGTTCTTGTAGCAATCACGCCAGGACTACCTACCCCGACAACCTTAGAGCCATCAACAAGAGCGTCTGCCCCTTGCACGTTCTG
>CAUVLK010000033.1:0-12575 GCA_963552635.1 uncultured Lautropia sp.
CTTCACTTTCCCGATGAAATCCGCCAGCGTGGCGACACTGTGAAAGTGCTCGCGCAATGCCGTGTTCTCTCCATCCAGACGGAAGGAGAACTTCTTCTGCAGGGCCAGGCCCAGTTCCAGGGCATCCACCGAATCCAGCCCCAGGCCGTCCGTGCCGAACAGGGGGGCATCATCGTCGATGTCGGCCGGCGTGATGTCCTCCAGGTTCAGGCTTTCGATGATCAGAACCTTGATGGACTGCCTCAGGTCATCCATGTGCTTGCTCCCGCGCAAAATAATCCTGCAGATGATCGTTCAGACGCCGGGAGGCGATTGGCAGCGGCTTTTCAGCCAGCCAGTCCCGAGGATCGATGTCTGCGCCCACACGCAGCTCATAACGATATCTTGAAGAAGGAATTCTATACCAGGGCTCCCCTTTCCCCAGCCCGCGAGGCGTCATCCGGACGGTGACCGGCGTGATGACGGAAGCGCTGCGAAGGCCGATCGATACCGCCCCCCGGTTGAGGCGAATGCCCCCGTCCGGACCGGTGCGCGTGCCTTCGGGAAAGACCAGCAGCGTCTGCCCCTGGCGAAGCGCGGCATCAGAGTCGGCAAGGATCCGCTCCGAGACATCGTTGAGCACGTAGCCACAGGCCAGGATGGGGGCGCGCATGGTCGGATTGTCGAGCAGCGACGCCTTGACCACGCAGTTGATGCCCGGCACGTACCCCACCAGGAAAAGCACATCCAGCAGCGACGGGTGGTTGGCCAGCACCAGCTGCCCCGGCCGTCCCAGACGTTCGAAGCCCTCCATCCGGACGGAGATCAAGCCCGTCAGGCGTAGCCAGCCCAGCAGCGTTCGCCAGCTGGCGGCCACGATACGTCGCGCCAGGAGCTGGCGCTGCATCGCCTTGTGGGGCGGAGGATTGCGCAGCGGCCAGAGCGCCAGCAGGAACAGGAGCCCCACCGAACCGAACAGCGCAAAGGCTGCCATCACCGCCACGAAACGCCAGGCAATCACGCATCCATTCAGGACATGCTGCCAGGGCCGAAGCGGTGACATCGACGGCAGAACGCTCATGTCTGCCGCTGCCAATGCCAGCGTTGTCGGGATCCGGGGATGGAAAAGGCGCGCCTGTCCTGCAGGCGATGGGCAATCCAGTCAAGCGCGCCCCAGTAAGGCACCTCCGACGACCGACCGCCCTCTTGTCCGGGAACGCAGCCCCCCTGTCCTTCGGGAAGGCGTGCCATCGGGTCCCCTTCCCTCGTCCAGGACAGCTTCCAGTCGTCCCCCGGCACGAGAACCATGGCCAGCGCATACGGAAACGGCGCCCGCCGGGCCGTCACGGGGTATTCGGAAGAGAGCGGATCGTCTGCCACGACCACCAGCACGGCGGGCGCACCGTCTGCCAGCATGCCGCAAGCTTCGATCACGCCGGTTTCCAGCTGCGCCGAGCGCACACACAGGGCGGTGCTCTCGCTGCCGTCCCGCCGCAGCATCGACCATTGCCCCACCAGGGCGTTGTGGACGGACAGCCCGAACGACGTGGGTGAGACGGTCCCTTCCTTCAGCAGCGTCAGCCACAGCTCGAAGCTTCGGTTGATCTCGCCATCATGCGACACGTACACCACAGGCAGGTGTTCGTCGTCCTGCACCAGCGGCCAGGCTGCATCGACCATCAGGCGCGCCACTCCGCTGAGGCGACGACGCTGCATGGCCCCCAGGAACTCCAGGGCCGGACGCTGAGGCGGCAGGTCCTGGGCGATCGACGGATCTGCCGCCCACGCCCGCCAGGCGTCGTCGTCTGCCATCCTGGTGCTGGCCGCCCGCCAACCCCTGATCGAGAAACACAGCATCGAAGCCTCTTTCCTGCCTCTGTCCCAACATGAAGGTACTCCGTGATGATGCCGGAAAACCCGAAAGTTGCCATCCCTTTGGTACAAATTGGCCAACATTCACGGCAATTTCCGTCCTCCCGCCTCCCAAGGCTCCGGACAGTTGCCGGCGTCGAGGCCGGAACACGACATGTTCGTCCCACCGTCCCTGCACATCACTGCATAATCCCGTTCTCCTGCTCCGGGATCTGTCGGGATCCTGCAGGAGCAAGCCCTGGCTGCCGCCTCCTCCTGTCCTGCGGGCAGCCTCCCAGAAGAACCTGTTCAGAGGATTCCCTGCTTTCTTGCCCGCCATGAACGCGACGCAACAGATGGCCGCCTTCCGCCCCCAGATGCTGTCCTATGCAGCACGTCAGCTGGGCGATGACGAGCTGGCCGAGGACGTGGTGCAGGATGCCTTCGTGGCAGCCTTCGACCGGGCCGATGCCTTTCGGGGCGAGGCCGCGCTCAAGACCTGGGTCTTCGCCATTCTCAAGCACAAGATTGCCGATGCCCTGCGCGGCCGCTATCGCCGTCAGTCACGCGAGGTCAGCTACGTGCAGGACGAGGATCCGGAGGGCGACGATCTGGAAGCCCTGCTGTTCCGTGCAGATGGCCACTGGGAACAGGATGCCGCCCCCGGCACCCTGGGCTCACCCGAGCAGCTATGTACCAACCGTGAGTTCTGGCAGGTGCTGCGGCGCTGCCTGGACGGGCTGCCCGGCATCCAGGCGCAGGTCTTCATGATGCGCGAGCACCTGGGGCTGAGTACCCAGGAGATCAGCACCCAGACCCGGCTCACCAGCAACAACATCAACGTGATGCTCTACCGGGCACGCCTGAAGCTGCAGAAGTGCCTGCAGCAGAACTGGCTGGGCGATGACGCCGCCCGCTCCCCGCGAACCCGCAAGACGGACGGTCACGCCGCATGAAGTACGAAGCCCCCGACAACCGGAAATGCCTGCGCGTGACCCGGCTGATTTCCGAAGCCCAGGACCAGGACGATGCGCTCACGCTGGCAGAAAGGCTGAGAGTTCGGCTGCATCTGCTGTTCTGCGCCGATTGCCGCCATTTCAGGCGCAACACCGAGGCGCTGCACCAGATCATGAAGCGCTATGCCGACATCAACGAGGATGGCCAGGTGGCGGGCAGTGACACTGCGCCCCAGGATGCCGTCGACGCCCCGACACCGCACAAGCCAGCCCCCTGAAATGATGAAGGGCCTCGTGACGATGCCCTTTTCGGTCTGAACTCAGGCTTAGTGCGTCTTGCGATGCAACATGACACCCAGCAGCGCATCCAGGCTGATCCGGCCGGCCCCGAAGAACATGAGCGGCCACAGCATGACCATGAAGATCAGCGGCAGCTTGAAGTTGCCATGGCCGTCATCGGTGATGACATAGCCCTGCGCCAGCTCGGCCAGCGAATGCCATTCGGCCGGCCAGTGCACGGCAGCCGTGGCCACGATCGTGACCACCAGAAGCGCCAGGGCAAAGAAGCGCGTGCCCAGCCCCAGCATCAGCGCCAGGCCCCCGACAATCTCGAACCACATGGCCAGCTGCCAGTTCAGCTCGGCCGGCAGATGGTTGAACGGGAACAGGAACTGCTCCTGGATGTCGGCAAACCAGTTCTCGCCGCCCAGCTTCTCCAGGCCGGACTCCAGGAACTCCCAGCCGATCAGCAGGCGCAGGAACAGAAGCCCCACCCAGGGCGCAAGACTGTCGAGCGCACGACGGATACGGCAGGGTGACCGTGAAAGCCCACAGCGTCTGCCTCCGCCTTCGCCCTCCAGGACGGAGCCAGCGGGGCTGGAACAGGAAACACGCATGATCATCTCCAGATGAATGTCGGAAAAGGGGGATCAGCCGGCCGCCAAGGGCTGAGCGGTGCCTGGGCGCAGCAGCAGCTCGTCAGCCAGCCACTGCTGTTGCAACGGAGCGACCTGCCCGGCCAGTTCATCCGCTGTCAGCCCCCAATGGGAGGCCAGCTGCTCACAGGCGGCCTGCCAGTCGCAGCCGTTGTCCTGCAGGGCATCCAGCAACTGCGCGGCCGCCGGGGTCAGCACGTTGAAGCGCACCTGGTGCTGGCGGTCCCGGTATACCGCCACGAAGGTGGTGGCCGGCACCACCTCGGCATCCTCGGCGCCAATGGTGTGGACAGGGTAGGCATATCCACCCAGCTGCAAGGCCGGGCACAGCGCCAGCCCCTGTGGACCGACGCGAAGCGGTACGTCCGGTGCCGTCTCCACGGCCAGCTCCAGCCACTCGTAGTGCGCCAGCTCGGCCAGCCAGGGCGGCAGGGATTCATCGGCCGGCACGTCCTCTGCCTGCAGGAAGTCCACGAAGGCCTTCGGGATCTCGTGAAAGAACGGTGAGGTGTGCCAGCACCCTTCTGCAAAGAAGCGGTCAATGAGCGCTTCCAGGTGCGATGTGCCGATCAGCGTCTCACACAAGGGAAAGCACTGATGGATGAAGCTTCCGATGTTGTTGCGCAGCAGCGAGACGTACACATCGATGCGACGCGGCTCCGTGCCTATGGGCCGCGGCACGACGCCGGGTTGCCGGAAATAGGCCGACCAGTCGCCCTGCATGCGGGTGAGACCAGGAGCTGACGACGCCTGGCCCGCGCCAGCCTGGTGTGCCGTCGGTGCAGGTGCAGTATCCGCTTGCTGGCCCTTGTTCGGCCCCTGCCTGGCTGTCATGGCACCAGCACTCCCCGATCCTGCCGGGCACCGCGTTCCGTTCCCGTCGCCCCGTTTCCGGCAGCGCCCGATCCGGGCACCTCGATGCCGGTCTTCCCGATGCCGGTCTTCCCGATGCCGGTCTTCTCCATGCCAGCCTTCCCGACCTCGGCCGGCATTCGCGCCGCGCGACGCGCCGAGGCCTCGCGCTGCATCCGGTCGATGGTGCCGACTTCATCCACCAGCTCGGCCAGCGGCGGGAAGTTGAAGTCCCGTTCCAGACAGCTGGGAATGGCCACCGGATCCAGCCCGGCGTCGACCAGCCGGTCATAGGTAAATTCCAGCAGCTGCCAGACCGGATCGATCACCGGCATGCCGTGCGTGTCGATGATCAGTCCATCATCTTCGACGTGATGGCCTGCGACGTGCATGTAGCAGGTGCGCTCCAGCGGCAGCTGCCGCATATATTCGTAGGGGTCGAAGCCGTGGTTGCAGCTGTTCACGTAGACGTTGTTCACGTCCAGGTGCAGCAGGCAGCCCGCTTCCTTCACCACCTCGCGCACGAAGGTGGCGTCATCCATCTCGGCGCCTTCTGGCGCCGCATAGTAGCTGGCATTCTCGATGCCGATCTGCTCGCCCATGTAGTCCTGCACCTGGGCAATGCGTTGGGCCACATGACGCACCGTCTCGTACGTGGCGGGCAGCGGCAACAGGTCATAGAGCTGCCCTTCGTGCCCGCACCACGACAGGTGTTCGGTATAGAGGGAGATCCGGTAGGTCCGCATGAAGGCCTTCACTTCGGCCAGAAGCCGCATGTCCAGGCCGTCACTGCCCCCCAGGTTCAGCGACAGGCCATGACAGGCCAGCGGCCGGTGCTCGCTGATTGCCGACAGATCCCGCGAAAAGCGTCCGCCCAGCCGGCTCCAGTTCTCGGGCGCCACCTCGAAGAAGGCCACCACGTCCATCGTGCCTGCTTCCAGCATGGCCAGCGTGTCGGCCAGCAGGCTCCGTCGTAGGCCCAGCCCGGCGCGATGCAGCAACCGCACATCCCGGGAATCTCTCGTCATGACTCCTTCTCCCCTTTTCATGCCTCACCCTTCACCCGGCGCAACCCGACCCGCGGCCTTCATCGCCGGCAGTCTGGCCCAGGACTGAACGATTCGGAACACGCCCGGACCGCGCCGGGCGTGACAGAGCCCTCCCATCGTGCAAGGCGGTCGGCGGAACCGGCCGCCCCACGATGGGATTCTCAATGGCTTACTTCATCTTGCGGTTGCCGCCGCATTTGCCCTCGCCACACCGGCCTTCCATGCCCTTGCTGGCCTTGGCAGGCTTCTCGGTCTTGGCAGGCTTGTTGCCCTTCTCGGCGCCGCACGAGCCTTCCTTGGTCTTGGCGTTGTTGCTGCCGCAGGAACCCTCCTGGCTCTTGGCATTGGCGCCGCAGGAACCCTCCTGGCTCTTGGCATTGGCGCCGCAGGAGCCTTCCTGGCTCTTGGCGTTGCCACCGCAGGAACCTTCCGGCGCCTTCTGGTCGGCAGCAGCGACCTGATAGCCCTGGGACAGGCTCTGCGCAGCAAACACCGGCGTCGAAGCCATGACGGCACCCGTGGCCACTGCACCGGAAAGAAGCGCTGCAAATTTCTTGCTCATGAGATCTCCAAAGTTCCAGACATGGAACGCAAAGTTGGAAAGGACGCGGGCAGCACCGCGCTGCGCCGACTTCCGTATGGTCGCCGGATTCCGGGAAACATTACGCTCGTAACTAACTTTATTTTTGTTGAAATATTGTTTCTATCTGAATGGCCCCTCCACCGGATTGCCTGAGCCAGGCGCACGCTGGCCACCTCCTGGACCTTGCTCCCATGCGTGGATGAAGCACGGTTCATTCGTGCAAGAGCTGCGAAGCACATGGACATCACCGCACCAGGACTGGTCGGCATGCTCATGACGGGACACATGCCCATGGCGGGACGCATGGGGCGAGCCCTCATGAGGGGGGGCAGCCTGACGCAGTCGCGTAACGTGGATGCCGCCACGGGGCGCGAATTCGGTCCTTCTAAGCGGAGCATGCCGCCACCAAGTCCGGATGGTTTTGGCGTCCCATCATGCCTGCGTCCCGAACGGACGGTATATCAGCAGAAAGTCATTATGTTATGAATGAGTTTCTCCCGAAAGGCTAACCTCTGAAATAATTTCTATAAGTAATGGACGATGAGTACCACTATGAGAAAAAGCGGAGTGCCAGAATGAAGGCCATTGCTCATGGCGAATTTCGTTCAGCTGTTCATCATTATAAGAATCTCGACACCACGTTCTCAGGGCTCAGCCATGAGCCCTTGATTTCTTGATAAAAGTCAACCCAAAAGCAAGAATAGCTTTTTTATAATCATCCAAATCGACAGCGGCCAAAAAAACGGCAAACAACGCTGTGCGACAGGAATATTTCATCAAGGCACGAAATGACGACGTGTGGCCTGCCCATTCAAAACGGCGGAAGCCACCTGCTGGACGTCATCGAGCCAAAACGTTAAAACAACAATAATTATCTTCCCGGCGATTGCTGCCCGCCTCTCCTTCGAGATGCGGGCAGTTTTTTTGTACGTCCGGAATTACTGTCCGGCAACAGTCGATGCGTCTTCAGCGATCAGCTCGACCGAAACCCGACGGTCCGGCTGCAGGCACTGCACCGTCTTTTCTGCACCCGCAGTGTCCTGGTGGCAACCGCGGGAGAAATCTTCCGTTGCCCCCATGGCGCGAACCTCCATCGGCAGACGGACACCCAGACGCTGCAGCTCATCGCGCACCGTCACGGCACGTCGCATGGACAGGCGCTCGTTGTAGGCACGGTTACCCAGCCGGTCAGTGTGCCCCATCAGCTTCAGGACCTGATGTTCGTTCGGACCCCGGCCCTTCAGCGCCTCGGCAAAGTTCATCAGTTTCTGACGATCTTCAGGCAGGATGTCCGCCACGCCTGAACGGTCGAAGCGGAAACGCACATCAAGTGTCGGCATGGCGGGCGCTTCGACCGCCGGCGCAGGTGCAGCCGGCTTCTCGACGGGAGCGGAAACGACCTGCCTGGGCTTGCACTGGCCGGCCAGTTTTTCGGCCTCCTCCGTCAGGTCTTCGGCGATCTGGATGTAAGGGCTGGCATGTCGCCAGCCGCCCTGGCGAATCTCGTTGCCGGCATGCACCAGTTCCACCTCGGCACACGCCAGACGTGCGGCGGCACACTGCATGCCTTCGGCATCCTGACGGATACGGGCATGACGTGCCCAGAGATCGTCACGCAAGCGGCGTGCATCATTGACCAGCGGCGTCTCGCTGACGTCCGGATTCTGACCGGCCTCCAGCTGATCCAGGATGCCCTGAGCCTGTGCCAGCGAAGCCCGGGGGAAGCCGCCACGATCATTGCGCGTGTATTCGTGGAAGCTCACATCCAGCCAGCACTGAGCCTTGGCCAGCGCATAGTTGCCCAGGCGAACGCCTTTTCGGGCATTGAGGTCCGCGATGCGCGCCTGCGTATCCCGATAGATGCCCTGGTCACGGGCAATCTGCGCATCTTCCATCTTCTGGAACGACGTGTAGGAGCCCGTGTCGGCAGTCATTTCCTGGCCCGCCATCGACCCGGAAACCTGTGCACTTGCATCCAGACCGTCGTTGGCCTCTCCGTGCGTCCCGGCGCAGGCTCCCAGCATCAGCGACAGCAAGACGGTGGCAGGTGCGCAATGTCGGCGTGACTTCATGGTGTAAGCAGCGGTCAGGCGCAAGGCCCCGGCGTCGTCGCAGCGCGCTCGGCATGCATCGGCATGACCCATCCTGTTCCTGTGGTTGGACTGATGGCACAAGGTTAAGACGCGCCTTTTCCCCCTTCTCGCCCGCCCCGACAGGTGGGCCACAAGGCCCGACATGCAGGTGAGGACGGCCGGATGCTCGCTGTCTGGGTGCGACACCCAGACCGGGTACCCCTCCCCGGTCCGGATATGCGCCAGAAAGACGAACCCCGTGCCGGAGCGCAGCCCGGCACGGGGTTCGATGGACCGGTGCCCCTGCCCGGCCCAAAGGCCGGACGGGGAGCAAACTACCCGATCAGAACGGAGCCTTTTCCGAGGGGTTGATGCGAATCATCCGGGACTTGGACGGCACACCCGCCTTGTTGAAGGCAAACACGTGGTAGAAGCCCGGAGGCGTCAGGTACTTGTTCTTCGGCAGTTCGATGTCCAGGCCGTTGCCGTTGACGCGGAACTTCACTTCGTTGAAGCGCTGCTCCATGTCGAACGAGTGCGTGACGGCGCCCGTCTTGACCAGCGTGATCCGGGCGATGTCGTTGGCATCGGCGGTCTCGATGTGGAAGGTGCTGGCCGGCTCGGCCACCATCGCCACGGCACCGCTGCCAACCTCACCCTTCAGCACCGGACGTTTCGCCAGCGTACCGTCGGCATTGAACAGGTACGGCGGACGGTAGATCTGGGCGTTCAGGTTGTCGACCGGACCCGGCTGGCCACCACCAGTGGACAAAACCGTGGCATCCGGCAGCAGCAGGGTCACGCTGTGATAGAGGCGTTTCTCGCTGATGTTGGCGCCCGGCGTCCACTGACGGGTGTCGGGGTTGAAGAGCATCGTGGCGTAGTTGATCTCGCCTGCATCCTCGTTGATCGGCTCTTCGACGTCGACCAGCAGGTTCTTGGTCGAGCCACCCGAGACCAGCACGTTGCCGTCAGCCAGGACCGTGGCATTGCTCCAGTGATAGGTCCTGGTCATTTCCGGCAAGTCGATCAGCTTGGGACGATCGCCATTGATGTCGATCAGCGTGGCCTTGGAGGGGCCGCCGTTTTTCAGGTTGCCGGTCGGGTCACCACCGCCAAACTGGAAGATCAGGCCCGGGCGAACCATGACGGCCGTGGACGTGGCCTGCCAGCCGCGGTAGAACTCCCAGTCCTCCTTGCCATCTTCGGTGATGCGCGGATAGTCCCAGTGGGCGCCCAGCATCTTCACCGAGCCCTTGCCGGCGTTGCCATACGGATCGATCTCGTACATGAAGTGCGGGTCGAAGCCGAAGATCTTGCCGTTCGGGGCAACGAAGTTGCGCGGATAGTTGTTCTCGAACGCGGCCATCTCGTTGGTGCCAACCTTGATCTTGGCCAGCGTGTCGATGGTCAGCGCCTTGAAGGTGCCATCGGCCTTGCGGATCTCGGGGTGTTTCTCACCGTCGGTACCGCCCTGGATGTAGACCTCGCCGGTGGGCAGCGTGGTTGCCGTACCGTACCAGCGCGGCAGCGTCATGTCGTTGCGCGCCGGGGCCAGCACGTTGCTGGTCGGATCGAAGATGTTGACATCCTTCACGCCACGATTGGTGACGCGGCCATCCTTCAGCAGGTCACCGCCCAGGATCATCATCCGGCCGTCCTGCAGCAGGATCTGCGCGGAACAGAACAGGAAGGTCTTGGTGGAGTTGAGCAGCAGCATGTGGGACGCATCGTCCGTGCCCAGCTCGGGATCCCACACGTCGTAGCGGAACTGGCTGTCCTGCCGGACGTTGTAGTCGGTACCGTAGGTGAGCACCCGACCGTCGGCCGTGATGGCAGCATGGATGGAAACCACGGGCCAGTTCACCTTGGGCAGCCATTCGCCCCGGGCCTTGCGCGCCTGCTGTTCGGCAGACGTGGTGGGCGCGGCAGGCTTGACCGGCTCGGCAGGTGTCACCGGCGTGACCGGGGCGACTGGCGTGACGGACGGCTTGGGAACTTCGGGCGCGGCTTGAGGGGCCGGCGGGATCACCGGCGGCACGGGACGCACGGGAGCAACCGGCGCAGCGGCGGTACCCGACGTGCCGTTGGCCGCGGGCGTGGTCGGCTTGGTGTCAGCAGCCGGGCGGGTTGCAGCGGCATCAGCCGTGTTCTGGTTGGCCGAAGCGTTGCTGCCCGACTGCGTGGTGGTATCGGTCGAGGCGATGGTGTTGCCAGCACTGCCTTGGGTGCCCGTGCCGGAAGCGGTGGGGCCAGGGGTGGCCGCACCGGAATCACCGCCGCCACCGCCGCATGCAGCCAGTACGGTCAGCACGGCAAGCGAGGCAAGCTTGAAGGAAGGCGTAGAGACTCTCATGGCGATCAATCCAAACGAGTGAAAGACGTCCGTCGGAGAATCCGGGATGACCCCGGAAAGCGCTGGACTCCCTGTCGCGGACATGCGTGGGGGTACGGGTGCTGTGGGGCAGCCTGCACCGACACTGCGCATCGGAGACTGTCGGCATCATCCCCCAGCGCCGGCTTTTTCACGCTCGAAAATTTCACGTTTGCATCGATCTTGCAGGCGACCATTTCCTCCTGGTGTGCCATGGGTGTGCCTGGCGCAGGCCGAGACCTGACATGCAGCACAAAAAAAGGCCAACGCCCTGCAACAGGCAGTTGGCCCTGTGGGAGCCCCGGGACTGACAGGGGCTCCGAAAGGAAGAACGCGATCAGTGCGCCATCAGGCAACCGCCTTGGGCTGATCTTCAGCCTTGGCAGGCTCGGCGGCCTTGGCTTCCGGGCTGAAATGCGTGCCGGCACGGAACTCGTCGACCAGACGGTCGGTCAGGCGCAGTGCCAGGGCGACCAGCGTCATGGTCGGGTTGTTGGACGACGAGGTGGGGAAGACCGACGAACCTGCGATGTAGAGGTTCTCCATGCCATGAACAAGGCAGTTGCGGTCGACCACGCCTTCGCGCGGCGAATCGGCCATGCGGGTGGTACCCATGTGGTGATAGGTACCTTCCATGTCGGCCGGCCAGCCCACGTCGTTGATGCGCGGGCCCAGGGTGACCTTGGCGATCTTCTTGTCTTCCAGCTCGCGTGCCAGCAGCTCGAAGGAAGTGTCGACCGTGTCCTTGACGCGCTGGCTGAGGCGCCAGTCGATCTTGGTGCGGCGCATGCCCAGAGCGTCGACGTCGTCGCTCAGCATGACGCGGCTGTTCGGATCCGGTTCCGGCTCGGCGATCAGCTCCATGGTGACGTAGCGCACCAGCTTGAGCGAGCCCGTGGTGTGCGCCACCGAGTAGGTGAGCGAGTCCATCGGGTGCGAGAAGATGTGACCGAGGTCGGTACCCAGACCCACGAACGGCGACCATTTGCCGCGCACGCGCTGACGCATGCGATACAGCGCCCGGACCACGTCGGTGCCCTCACCCGCGTACAGCGAGCGGAACCACATCTGGGCGTCGAGGATGCCGCGCTCCTTCTGGACCTCGAAGGGGATGCGCATCTGGCCGGAGATGTCCACGCCACCGATCTTGACCTTGTTGACGATGCAGTGGAACTTGATGTCGAACAGCGGGTTGTTTCGGTACGGCTCGGCGAAGTCGACAATGCCGTTCAGGAAACGGGGGTGATCCTGGAAGTAGCGACCGACCAGGTCATAGCGGTTGCCGATGCCGGTGCTCTGCTGGCGGTTGGAGGCCAGCAGCAGGCGGGCGTTCTCGATACCGCCCGAAGCCAGCACGAAGACCTTGGCCTGGACGGTGGCTGACACGCCCTTCAGGGTGCGGATCTTGGCGCTTTCCACGGCGCCGCCCCAGGGGTTGCATTGCAGCTCGACAACGTTGGCCTTGATGTAGACCTTGACATGCTTGGCCGCCTTGAGTTCGCTAAGATAGGCTTCGCCCATCTTCAGCGGGGGGCTGTACTGGGAGATGATCTCTTCAATCTTCCTGGGATCGAAGGGATAGCTGGCAGCCTTGGCCGACAGGCCCTTGGAGGCACCATGGGTGGCCTCACCGGTCTTGCCGACCCAGTGGGCAGGGTCGTAATCGTTGGACGGAACCTGCAGGATGGCATGCGAACGCTGGTAGAAGGGCTCCAGGTCTGCGCGGCCGATGGGCCAGCTGCTGCCATTCACCCACGGGCGATGCTCGAACGCGCTCTGGTCCCACGGACGGCAGAAACCACCCCAACAGTTGCTGCTGCCGCCCAGGAAGCGGCTGCGAGTGCCATCGGAGAAATCGTAGGTGATGCCCACGCTGGGCCCCCGGTAAAGGTCGGCAGTGGCTTCATCACGGGAAAGGCCGCCG